>DATNLB010000489.1:0-2586 GCA_035603095.1 Candidatus Acidiferrales bacterium | reverse complement strand
CCCAAAAAAGAAGATAAAATGAGCTGGCCGTCAGGCGAAAATGCAATCTGGTTTTGGGTGTCAGACCCCACGGACCCCGGCACCGATTTGAGCAAGCGCCCCGTCGTTGCATCCCAAAGCACCGCTTTCATACCTTCCGTCGATGCCACAGCAAGTTGGCCGTTTGGCGAAAGTGCGACGGAGACAATCCGCCCGTCTCCCTGACCCCTTAGCGTTTGCAGAAGCTGACCGGTATTCAGGTTAAAGATATGAACGGCTTCGCCGGCTTCATTCGGCGCAGAACCGACCAGCGCCGTATCATTGTTTGAAACAGCGAGATTTGCGACGAATGTCTCACTCGCAATTGTGCGTACGGGCGTGTCCATCGAAATCTCCTAGGTCAAAAAAATACAACGATGAACGCTAGCAAGGTCCGAGGTAAACCGCAAGCTAAGGTAGTGTCGCCGCTCGCCGACAGGCAATCGAATGAACGCAGCAATTGTTGCGGCGCATGAGTCTTTTTGTTGGCACGAAACGGATATGCCGGGGTGGATTGATGACGTCTGATCCTGAGGGTAGAACGGACGTGCCGAGAAAGCAGGGTCACTTCCGTTTTTGACCCAGGCTGTGTGAAAACGTGCACGCGCAGAGAACGCGCAGAATTGTGTTCTCTCTTTTCTTCTTCCGACGATGATTGGCAGATCGCTTCTTTTCTTATTCAACGCAATCGAGACAAACTTTCTACGCGCAAGTTCGACGGCGGAGTTCTTACACAGCCTTGTATGAGGACTTTCGTGTCAAGTGTTACTGCAACTCTATGTCCTTCGTTGTTCGAGGTTCGGTATGGTTGATCCGAGGGGAGCCCACGCTCGGGCGCGATGCTCGCGCCGCAACCTTGTATTCGGTTGGGCCATGCGGGACCCGGACCATGAAGCAACTATTCGCTTCTGCGGTGAGGCTCCGAGGCGGCGGGCCCATTCTGGACACGGCTTCAAAGCCATGGCTGTGTTCGGGTCACCACCACCTCGGATCATGATCAGCGGCTGTCGCCAAGGCGCAAAGGACGCTGAAACTGGATTTGCTGCTCCTCGATAAGATGTTTAAGCCGCCGCCGTCCGCAACGCGACACCAGCGGGGATTTCTCCGGTCGTAACCATGCGCCACAGTGCGATCAGAAGCTTTCGGGCAAGTGCAACGATCATCGTCGTTTTGCGCTTTCCCGCCGCACCTTCGGTCCTGGCTCGATACCATTGCCCCAGTGCGCTTTCCTTCTGGAAGCGCAGGAAGCGCCACGCCAGCTGAATGAGGCCGCGCCGCACGCGTGCATTGCCCGCCTTCGCCAAGCCCTTCTCACGTCGTTTGACCCCGCTCTCGTCAGGAGACCCGGTGAGGCCGGCGTAACGAGCTACGGCCCGTCGATCTCGAAGGTTTCGCGACAGGATCTCCTGCACCAGCATATCCGCTGTCTCGACACCAACACCGATGATGCTTGCCAACATCCGCACCATTGCATGCGGGCCAGTGCTCGGCGCCTGTTCCAAGCGTTCAAGCCGAGCCTGCTCGATTGCATTGATCTGCTCGCGGACCCAAGCCAGCCGCGCCATATCGCGCCGCAATTCATCACGCATGTTTGGTGGGATTGGCACGCCCTCCGCTGTATACTGTGCTTCAAGGCGCTGTGGCGCCTTGAGCAGTTCCGGCTTGAAGCCGCGGATGCCAAGACGGATCAGCGCCGCTTTCATGCGATTGATAATCCTAGTGCGTTCACCGATCAGGCTTTCGCGCTCGCGGCTTGGGCGCCTGGCGTCTTCTTCCTCAAGCGTTGGGATCGCGACCATTTTGCAGTGACGAGGCTCACCACGCAGCCATCCTAAGAACACACGAATGAGCATCTCGGTGTCGAGACGATCTGTCTTTGCCCTGCGATGCTCGCGTGACACTGCGACGCTCGTCGAATGGATGACAAAGGGCTCGATACTGCGAGCGCGCAACCAACGGGCCAACCAGAATCCATCCCGGCCGGCCTCGAAAGCCAGAACGATCCGAGTGATCATTCGACCGGCTTTCATCGCATGATCGCGCCAACCCTCCACCAAACGCAGCAGCGCCGTTGGATCGGGATTCAATTTCTTCAAGGGTCGTCTTTCAATGCCAGGAACAACTCCGGCGGCGAGCCAGCTTGATTGGCTCATCTCCAGTACTACAACCATGGTGCTATTCTGTTCGAAGGCGATCAGAGAACGGCCCAGGTCATCAACTTGGGTCATGGGGGCACCTCCATCGGTTTTCGCACAACGACAACGGTGCCAGACCTTTGCCGCCGTCCCCATAGCTTCTGGACCCGGAACAGACATTCCTCGTGGGGAGTGGTAGGGTAAGAGCAGAGTTACAAAAGGAGAGTTTGAAATGAGGCGGGCCGTGCTCGTTTGCACAGTGCTGGCGGTAATTTTGCCGACATACGCAGAAGCAGCGGAACGGCTTTGGCGCATGAGCGTGCTCGCGCTCGCGGATGATGGCTCTGTCCGTTTTGTCATATTGCCCTACTTGGCGACGCGTGGGTTTGTTGAAGGCCGCAACCTGATCGTTAATGTCCGCATTGGGGCGGAG
>DATNLB010000270.1:0-2610 GCA_035603095.1 Candidatus Acidiferrales bacterium | reverse complement strand
GCCAGATAGATCAGGCGGCCAAGATCGCAGGAAATTCTGGAAAGTGTGCGGTGCAAGAGGTCGTCGTAGACCTCTTGCACCGGCACGAGTCTGAACGTGGCGCTCATACCGACCCGGCCCCATTTAACGCAGACGCGATGTGGCTCAGGAAGATCGCGCACCATCCATTTCGCCGGTTCGAGCTCCGGATTCGAACTCTCTCAGGACATTGCCAATGCGCTGAGTGAGTTTGTCTGCGCTTAAAGCCATTCCGTGCAGCCTCTGTGGGCCTGCCAGTCCGATTAAAAGAAACAGGAGCGCGCAAATCAACCTGAGTTGCGCGTATTGGAGGAATATCCTAGCCTCCATCGCGAACTCGATATCTTCACTGAGGCGGCTCGCCTCCAAATGGCGACGCATGATGCGGTGGATGGCCGCCGCAGTCTGCCGGACCCAAAGGAGCGCCACCGCATTGCGCTCTCGAAGGAAGTGCCTTTTCAGATCGGGCGATTCCAATCGGGAGATGAAGGCGAGGTCCTGGCCTGAAAAGATTTGCGAGACAAATTCCGGCGGACATACCTCCACGGTGTCGCCCTCGTCAGGCAGCCACGCGTCCAGAGCGGAAGGCGGATGCCGCGATGTCGAGTCCGCTCTGATCCACACGAGTATCAGTACGAGAAGCACGACGGCGCCGATCAGCGCACTGGAGGTCCCTATCACGAGCGCACGACCTTCGCCAGGTAGCTGCATCCCTCTCGCAATCGCCGGCTCGTCGCCACTGCAATTCCTTGGTATTGCTCTTCCAGGTGTACTGCCCTTTTCGGCTCAGGATTTGGAGCCTGGGACCACAGATGTACGGCCCAGACTCCGAGTACAACAAAATAGGAAGCGGGGTGGAGGTAGAACCAGATGTCGAGAAATCGGTTCCCACCTGACGAGGCGAACGTGAGCCAAATCACGCTCTCGCCGATGAACAAGCCATAACCCAGCAAGACACCTCTCAGGTTCCTGCCGAAAGGTATCGAATAGCAGAAAAACAACAAAACTAACGCGCCTAAGCCTACCGCCTGAACCGTCCGGAGGACACCTTCGAGCTCCAGATTTGTGGCCATCGACCACCAATGGGGATCATTCCAGGTTTCGACGAGAACTCTCGTAAACGCCAAAACAAACACGAAGGCCAGCAGATTCCGAGCCATTCTCGCGGTTCCGGGGTACGCGGAGAGCCCCACACGATAGATCTCGAAGACCACCCCGCAGCCGATGAAAACGCCCAGATATTCCGTGATCCAGTAGATGGGTGGATAAAGCTGCGGCCGCGAGTGATAGAAAGAAAACCGAATGAGGGACTGGGAGCAGACAAAGAAAATGTATGCGTAGAAAACGGGATAACGACCCAAGAGTCTGCCTCGAAAACCTCGAGCCAGAAGCAGGGTTTCGAGCGCAATGCAGCCCCACCAGATGGCCTGTTCGAGCATTTTCCTCCGACGCAGACCCGGGCAAGTCTCGTGGAGCTTATCCTAGCATGAGCGGGGGAAGTGCAAAGCGCATCTTCCACCCGCCCATTGAAACACCTTCCTATGCAGTCAGCCCGACCAGGGAAAGTGCGGTTGGCGGCCTCGGAACTGGATCGCCCCCATCTGCAGTCAAGACCACCGCCTTATCGCTGAAAGATGACCGCGTGTTGGCCTGGCTTCGTGTGATGGTTTCGCTGGTGCCCGCATTCGAGAAAACCGCCACAGCAGCGGCCAGAACGAACATGAAAAGTGCGACCTGGATTCGCAGTTTCGTCATTTGTATCTCCTTGAAGAGAGTAGGGACGAGGAAAGCTTGGATCGTGACGCCCCTCGTGGCCCCTGGGTAGCCTATGGGGGAACCTAGAAAGGTGTGCTGTCAGCAGGTACCTGGTTGGCATCCCAACCAGGGCCTGAACGGCAAGGTCTTGCCGGCGCATCAAGTACTCGCGATCTGAGAAGAATCGCGAAGAACGGCAACAACAGACAGTGGATTCAAACTGCAACGTGTATGAAACTGCAATATCGAAAGGCCGTGGCCTCCATAGCGCGTTCCTGGTAACACCCGCGAGGATTTACGATTGGGCCGTTTTAGCCCGGATATCGCGAAATTGCCGCCTTGCACTCCCCCTAGAGACCGTTGGTGCCTTAAACCTTTAGTAAATGTTTAAACATTTGGAATCGTTTCCGGAAACGTTGGAGCGCCTCTTCGGCAAACCCGTAATTTCCGTTTGATTTGCGCCCGTAGCGCTTCAGCGGTTGTGATCCCAAGCGCGCGGCAATTTCTGAGAGTTTGCCGCTTATCCCGAACGAATACTGAATGCCATCAGGCAACGTGCCAAACAATATTCGCAAAGGAGGACGGGTCACTGTGGATATCCGGAAGGGTCAGCGGTGGCGTTGTCAGAATCCGAAATGCAGGAGCGAAATCTTCGTAAGCGCATCAAGCCGTGTGCAAGGCGGGTCCAACCTGCGCTGTTCCTGTGGCGAAATCATGAAGAAACCCTATGTCCGGCCGGGACTAAATACCTTTGAATCAGCAAAGGAGGAGCACGCCAGTCTTGGGGCCTCACCGAGTTAGTTGCCCTGACATGACCTGTACATTTCGGGCGAAGGA
>DATNLB010000724.1:0-2470 GCA_035603095.1 Candidatus Acidiferrales bacterium | reverse complement strand
TGTCTGTGAATTGCGTAAACAAATAATGCGAATCATGCGGCCCTGGCGAAGCCTCCGGGTGATACTGCACGCTGAAGAGCGGCAACGACTTGTGGCGCATGCCCTCGTTGGTGTTGTCGTTCAAATTGATGTGCGTGATTTCAACCTTGCTCGAGGGCAGTGATTCCGGATCGACGCAAAACCCATGATTTTGCGCGGTAATCTCCACTTGTTCGGTGAGCAGATTTTTTACCGGGTGATTCGAACCGTGGTGCCCAAATTTCAGTTTGAATGTCTTTCCACCCAGCGCCAGGCCGCACAACTGGTGCCCCAGGCAAATGCCGAAAACCGGCACGCGGCCGATGAGCTTTTGAATATTCTCCACCGCGTAGGTGATAGGTTCCGGATCGCCCGGCCCGTTCGAAAGAAAGACTCCGTCCGGCTTCATCCCCAGGACATCCTCGGCGGAGGTTTGCGCGGGGACGACGTACACTTCGCAATGGTGGTCCACGAGCAGCCGCAAAATGTTCTGCTTGATTCCGTAATCGTAAGCCACCACGCGATGTTTCCGCGTCTCCGCTTGCGCGTCCGATTCGCCCATCTGTTCGGACCAGGGCGAAACCGCCACATCGACGGACCCTTTATCCCATCCGTATGATTTCCCGCAAGTGACGCGGCTGGCGAGTTCTTGCCCCGCCATGCCCGGCAATTGCTTGGCTTCAAAAATCAACTGTTCCGCGGGTGTCCCGTCCGTCGATACTATGCCGCGCAGCGCGCCGACGTTTCGAATATGCCGCACCAGCGCCCGCGTATCGATGTCCCAGATCACGGGAATCTTGTGCCGGTTCATATACAATTGCGCCGTCTCCGCCGACCTCCAGTTTGAAGAGACCTGCGAGAATTCCCGCACGATGAGCGATTCGATGAACGGCCGCGAGGATTCCTCATCTTCGGCGTTCGCGCCGACATTTCCGATGTGTGGATAGGTCAAACAGACGATCTGCCCGGCGTAGCTGGGGTCGGTGAAGACTTCTTGGTAACCGGTGAGGCTGGTATTAAAAACGACTTCGCCGCCGCGGCGCGTGATCGCGCCTGCCGCGCGGCCGTTAAAGACGCGCCCGTCTTCCAGCGCGAGTATCGCGTGTCGGTGCTGAACTTCGGCCAGTGGGTCCTCCCGTATTTCTCATCAAAATGTGCCGGTCATTTCGTGTCGGCGTCCGTGGCCGAAAGCGACCCGAAATGATCCACGGGCCAGTACGCAAAGACAGCGCGCCCGTAAATGAACCGGCTGGCGACCGAACCGAAAACGCGTGAATCGTTCGAGCTAATGCGGTGATCCCCCATGACGAAATAATGGTCCATCTCCACGCGCACCGGTCCGAAATCGCTGACATCCTCGTACTGCCGCGGAACATAGGGTTCGGGCACCATGTTCCCGTCGACGTACACGGCGCCCTGGCGGATTTGCACCGTCTCTCCCGGCAAACCGATCACACGCTTGATGAACGATTTCGAGTGATCGAGCGGATACCAGAACACCACCACATCTCCGCGCTGAATCGGCTCGAAGCGGTATACAAATTTGTTGATGAAAATGCGTTCCTGGTCGGAGAGCAGTGGGGCCATGCTGGTGCCTTCGACTTTTACCGGCTGGTACAAGAAGACAATGATCACCAGTGCGAGACCGATGGCAATCAGCAGGTCGCGGGTCCAGACGCGAATTTCGTTGCGCAAGGAGTGCAGCGGCGCCGGCCGCTCAGCGGCCGCACTGGAATCTGACTGCTCACGTCTCACTTTTGCCGCCGCTAGGTCAGCGGTCACAACAGAAGACGGTGCCGGAACTTGGTTCTCCGGTGAAGTCGAAGTCGCGGGCTGTTTTTCGCGCGGTCTTTCCATTTTTGGCTGCCTTGTATTTATAGCACGCCCATCGCGGCCCGCGCCAGTTGCGATTTGGCGGCGTGCCTTGCGGAGAGATACTCTCCCTTACATCTATTGAGATTCACGAAACAGTCTTGGTGTTGCAAGGAGATCGTGCGCGCCTCTCGAAATTCTAAGAGCGTTTTGAGGCGGCAGTCAGAGCTGGCTACTCACTGTCGAGGGCGTAGTTCAAGGAAGCCAGTGCGGCGACGACGGCGGTTTCCGTGCGTAAGATCAAGCGGCCAAGCGAAGCTTCCAGGAAACCACCGCTCTTCCCTGTAGCGAATTCTGAATCGGTCCAGCCGCCCTCCGGACCGATCGCCAGGATCGCCTTTTCCGCCCGCTGGCCTTGTACGACCTTTCGCAGGGGCCAGGCGGTTGCTCGCTCGGAAAGCATTATGCGCAGGCCGTCTTTGCCGGAAGCGAAGGCGCTTTCTGGTTTCGCCAATTCGGCCAACACCGGCACGCGCACGCGCCGGGATTGCTGGGAGGCTTCCAGCAGGATCTTCTTCCAGCGCTCCGCTCGCTTGGCTGCGGCAATGAGCAATGCTTTTTCGCTACGCTCGGCGGCGAG
>DATNLB010000416.1:0-8267 GCA_035603095.1 Candidatus Acidiferrales bacterium | reverse complement strand
GGAATTGTTTTTGATCCTCCCGGAGCGACCTTCCGCGACAAACTGTTCGAAAAATACAAAGCGCAGCGGCAGCCCATGCCAGACGAAATGCGCGTGCAACTGCCCTTTGTCCGCAGGTTATGCGAAGCGATGCGCCTGCCGATACTCGAAGTCAAAGGCTACGAAGCGGACGATGTGATCGGAACGATGGCGGTCAAAGCCGCAAAGCAAAATCTGGAAGTGCTGATCGTGTCCAACGACAAAGACATGATGCAGCTTGTCGGGAAGAGTGTGCGAACGTTGCGCACCGGCTCCGGGGGGGCCAAGGCCGACATCATCGTGGATGAAGAGAAGGTCGAGGAGATACTGGGAGTGCCGCCGGAACAGGTAGTGGACTACATGGCGCTGCTCGGCGATACGATTGACAACATTCCCGGCGCAAAGGGAATCGGCGAAAAGGGCGCAGCGGAGTTGATCAAGAAGTACGGGAGCGTGGAGAGCGCACTGGATCATGCGGACGAAGTGTCCAATAAGCGATACCGGGAAGCTTTGCAGCAGCAGCGCGAACAAGTCCTGATGTCCAAACAACTGGCGGCGATTGCGAAGGACGCGCCGATTGAGGTCAAGCTGCAGGAACTGGAATTGCGCCCAGCAAACGGCGCTGCGCTTGTAGAGCTCTATCGCGAGCTGGGTTTCAACTCGCTATTGAAGGAGCTGGGTGCGGAAGCGGTGGCGTCATCGACGCCTGCGGATGCAGAACCGGCTGTGAAGGCGGATTATGCGCAGTTCGCCGACGTCGCCGAGTTTCGCGAGTATCTGGCGAAACTGCCCGCGAAGCAGCCGGTGGCGATCTGGCTAAATCTCGAGGCGGAGGATCGCGAATCAGAAGGATTCGGGACGCGCATCGCTTCGATCGAGGTTTCCTCCAAGGGCGGCGAAGGACGCTCGGTGTGGTTCGACGAGAAGGGCGAGGCGTTGAAGGCCCTCGCGCCGCTGCTCGCCGATCCAAAACGGCCGAAAATCGTGCACGACCCAAAACTTTTTCAATTGCTTACGGGCCGGGCGGCGAACATTCGCCACGCGACGCAGCTTTATTCGTACCTTCTGCGGCCCACGACGGCGAATCACAACTTCGCCGACGTGGCGATGCGGCAGTTCAACGTGATGATGGGCGGCGGGCCCGGCGAGCGCGCCGATTACCTACAGCGGCTTGCGCCTGCGCTCCACACGCAAGTGCAGGAGCAACAGCTCGAAGACGTTTATAAAAAGATGGACCTTCCGCTCGCGCCGGTGCTTGCGGATATCGAACGGATTGGCATCCGCGTCGATCCCAAAGAGCTCGGCAAGATGTCCCACACGATGGAGAAGGAAATCCGGCGCCTGGAAAAAGAGATCTGGAAGCTCGCGGGCTCGGAATTCAACGTCAACTCGCCGACGCAACTTGCGGAAATTCTTTTTGACAAACTGAATCTTCAGCCCAACGCCCGGCGCGGAAAAGCAAAGGCGCGGTCTACCGCTGCCGACATTCTCGAGGAATTGTCCGCGCAGCATCCGCTTCCCGCGAAGATTATCGAATACCGGGAAATTGCCAAGCTCAAATCGACGTATGTGGACGCGCTTCCGAAACTGATCCATCCCGAAACCGGACGTTTGCACACCAGCTTTTCGCAGACCGGCACAGCCACAGGCCGGCTCAGCTCGAGCGATCCCAACTTGCAGAATATTCCGATTCGAACTGAACTGGGGCGGGAGATACGCGCCGCTTTCGTCGCCGAGAAAGGAAAGGTACTGCTGTCCGCGGACTACTCGCAGATCGAGCTGCGCGTCATGGCACATTTTTCGAAAGACCCCGTGCTCGTCGAAGCGTTCCGCAACGGTGAGGACATCCACGCGCGCACGGCGCAGGAGGTGTTCGGCGTGGGGCCGATGGCGCAGACCGCGGAGCACCGCCGCGCCGCCAAGGCCATCAACTTCGGCATCATTTACGGCCTTTCGCCCTTCGGGCTCGCGCAGCAATTAGGCATCGAGCAGAAGGAAGCCGCAAAATTCATCAACGCCTATTTCACGCGGTATAGGGGCGTGAAGGAGTACCTGGACAAAATTCTTGCCGAGACGCGCAAGACCGGCGTGGCGAAGACTTTGTTCGGAAGAATCCGCCCAATGCCTGAAATCAATTCAGCCCAGGCGCAGCTGCGCAATTTTGCCGAACGCACGGCGCTCAATTCGCCGTTGCAGGGCACCGCCGCCGATCTGATCAAGCTGGCAATGATCAATATCGACCGGCGGCTGGCGGAAGAAAAATTCGAATCTAAAATGATCCTGCAGGTACATGACGAACTGCTCTTTGAGGCGCCCACAAAAGAGCGCGCCAAGCTGGGAAAATTAGTCAAGGAAGAAATGGAAGGCGTCTACAAACTGGCCGTGCCCATCGTCGTGGAAATCGGCGCCGGGCCCAACTGGCGCGACTTGGATTGATTGGAAACGAGACAGCAGTCCGCGGCATCGAGGAGGAAACTGCCAGGCATCCTTTGCGGGGTTGCGGCAGTGAAACTTTCGAAACGGGAATCGGAATCACCCACCCAGCCCAAATTGTTTGTGCTAGCTTAAAAATCCCGACCGGAAAATGAGGCACCCGATGCGTTGCGCGATCTTCCTCATATTCGACCTAACTGTTGCCGCGTTTCTAACTTCGTGCGGCGGCGGAGTCGGTGGCGGACAGCAAATCATGGTGACGATCATGCCTACATCCACGATTGTGACCGTGAATCAATCGTTGCCCTTCACGGACACCGTTACGGGAACGACGAATACGGCCGTCCAATGGCAAGTGAACGGCGTCGTGGGGGGCACGGCCACGACCGGCACAATCAACGCTTCGGGCCTGTACACGGCGCCAGCACAGGTGCCGAGCCCTGCGAAGGTCACAGTTACGGTTGTGTCGCTGGCGGACGCGACGAAGTCTGCACCTGCCGCGGTCACCATAGCGGCGCGCACTCCAAACGAAGCGGCGCAAAACTTTCCGATCATCCTGGGCACGACGGGAGGGAATGCCAACGATTCGAGCACGCAGCAGAACGTCATCTCGTGCTGCGGCGGGACTCTGGGATCCCTGGTTCAGCGGAACGGACTCTTCTATATTCTGAGCAACAACCACGTACTGGCACGGAGCGATTCGGCAACACTGGGAGACAACATCATCCAGCCAGGGCTGGTCGACAGCAGTTGCAATCCGAGCGGCACCTCGATCGTGGCGCATTTGTCCCAGTTTGCAAGACTCGAAACGCCGGGCGCAAATGTCGACGCAGCCATTGCACTGATCAACCCAGGGGCCGTGGATACGAATGGGACAATCTTCTTGCTGGGGAGCACGGTGACGGGGAACGTGCCCGATCCGGGTCCGCCGCATGCGGGAATGGGAGCGGCCGCAAGCGTGGGCCTGAGCGTGGCGAAGAGCGGGCGCACGACGGGCCTGACGTGTTCAACGGTGGGCGCCATCGCAATTTCGACAAGAGTGCAATACCAGACAGGATGCGGGACGGGAACCATGTTTACCGTCACCTATCAAAATCAGATTTCCGTTTCCGGAGGAACTTTCAGCGCGCAAGGAGATTCCGGATCGCTGATTGTGTCGCAAGGTTCAGCGGATCCCGTAGCCCTGCTTTACGGCGGATCGGATACCGACAGCGTGGGTAACCCTATCCAGGATGTTCTAGCCGCGATGGCCGATTCGGTGGGGAACAAACCGGTTTTTGTCGGAAGCGCTTCGGCACATCAGGTGATTGCATGCACGCTGCCAGGATTTTCTGCGGCGACAACGACAGCGCAATCCAGCTTGACCCTGCAAACGCAAGCGCTCGCCCCGGCGGCGGCAGCGCGGGACATCCACGCTAACCAGCTACTGGCCAATCCCTATGTGCGAGCGGTCGGAGTGGGCAGGAGCATCGATCGTGAAGGGGAACCCGCGGTGTTGTTGGTCGTTGATCCGAGCCAGCTGCCGACAAAGTTGCCGGCCATGCTGGAGGGAATTCGCACGCGGATCGTACCGGGCGGGACAGAAGCACCGCGAGGAGTGCTTGATGAAGCGCAGAGCGCGCGGCTGGCTCCGAGCGGAGAAATGTTTTCAGTGAACAGTCTCACCGCGGAGCAAGTGACGCAGGCGAGAGCCGTTCATGCGGCGCAGGTGGACGAGTGGATGAAGAAACCCGAGGTGCAGGGTTTTGGGATTACGTCAAGTGCGGATGCGCCGGGCGAGGCGGCACTGATGATTTTCCTGGTTCGAGGCGTTGCGCACGACCCGATTCCGCCGGTAATCGATGGAGTGCGAACACGGGTTCGCGAATCCAGTCCCTTCCGAGCAGGTTTTGGCGATGCGCCGAAGCAACGAGCATGCTCGATGCCTTCGACAAGAAAAGCGCTGCCAGGGCCGCGACCATAGTTCGCTGGTAGGGCGGCGATTGGAACCACCCCTTCTTCATTCTTAACTCTTTTCTTCCTACGCACGCGGGCGTAGAATCCGCTCAAATCAAGCCGAACTCGCTCACTCGGCCGGCCCATCCCGTCAGGAGGAAACTATGGTCAGGACACTTCTCGTCCTGAGTGCGATTGTGCTTGCGAGCCTCGGAATTTCATACGCCAAACCGAATTCTCCACAGGAAAAACCGGGTTCGGCCGAACCGAAGATGACGCCCGAAGACGCGGCCAAGAAGAATCCTGTGCCGGCAACGACGGAGGGACTGGCGGAAGTACGCAAACTTTTTGGCTACAATTGCGCCATGTGCCACGGCAAGGCTGGTGATGGGAAGGGCGATCTGGCTGCGGACATGAAACTCGAACTCCGCGACTGGCGCGACGCTTCTTCCCTCGAGAAAATGACCGACGGCGAGCTCTTCTGGATTATCAGCAACGGTAAAGCCAAGATGCCTGGCGAAGGAGACCGAACGGCGGAAAAAATGCGCTGGAATTTCGTGAACCTGGTGCGCTCTTTCGCCAAGAAGAGCGCGGGAGAAAAGGCGAAGAGCGAAAGCCCGCAGAATTAATAAGCCCCGGGTTCCTTCTGGGCCATCTTTAACCAAGAAGCGGGAAGCTTGAGCGATCGCAGGGTAAGTACGATGGAGGCCGTCCGGCCTGTGCTATTCTCATCTCGAATTTATTCCCGGAAGGAGTTTTTCGATGGCCCACGCGGCACAATTTCTGAAACTGGTGAACGAAGCAAAAAAGAAAATCAAAGAAACCAATGTCGCGGACGTAAAGCGCCGCACCGACGCAGGTGAAAAGTTTCTGCTCGTGGATGTTCGCGAAGACAACGAATGGGCGAAGGGACATCTTCCCGGCGCCGTGCACATGGGCAGGGGCATCATCGAACGCGACATCGAGCAACAAGTCCCCGACACGAACGCAAAGCTCGTCCTGTATTGCGGCGGCGGATTCCGGTCCGCCCTGGTGGCGGAAAACCTGCAAAAGATGGGCTACAACAACGTCGAATCGATGGACGGCGGGTGGAAGGGCTGGCTGGAAGCGGGTTTGCCGATAGCGCGGGATTAACAGAGTCCGTCTGACCTCTTGCTCGAAGAGAATTGGCTGGGGCGGAGGGATTCGAAAATTCACCGCTGCGCCTGCCAAGCGCCCCAAGAGTCCATTACCCACAAGACCGATACTCATCCATGAAGTCGGATGGCAGCGCTTTGGAGGATCCGCCGCGCCGCCGGAATGGCAAGAATTTCAGTTGACTTGTGCAGCGAAAGGGATTACAAAGCCCAACAAACTCGCCTCTGCTACCGACGAGTTAGTTCCCAACGGTAGCGCGTTTCTGCTGGCGAACGATTTGCCAGGTCCCTGCAGATTGTCCGCCCGCGCGTAACAACGCTGCCTCCGTCCAGTCAGGAGGACACATGATTCGGAATATACCCAGGTCTTACCTAGACACTTCTCTGCTACTTCGCCTGCGAAGTGTCTGCGTAACTTTTCGGAGCGCAACGCTGATGCTGATTGTGGCGCTGCTCGCTACTACTCCCCTGCCATTGTCGGCTGCCACGCCAGACCCGGTGCTGGAGTGGATAGGCGTCATGAACAACGCGGTCCTTGCGGAGAAAACCAATCCGCTGGTGACCAGCCGCGTGGTCGCGCTCGTGTCTGCGTCGGTTTTCGATGCTGTCAACGGCATTGAGCCACGTTTTCAATCGCTGCATGTAAAGCCAGCCGCGCCGGACAACGCGTCTCAGCGGGCGGCCGCTATTCAGGCGGCGTATGCCATCCTGTATAACTTGTACACTGATTCTGCGCAGAGGGGGATGCTGGCGGCTCAGCGGAGTGCTTCGCTCGCGGCGCTCGCGGCGGACGAAAAAGCTTCATCCATCGCCGCTGGGGTCGCCTGGGGACAAACTGTTGCGGACGCCATCTGGGCCTGGAGGCTGACAGACGGATTCACACCAGCCCCAGCGCCATTTCTTGGCGTGCAGAGCATCGTCGGAACGCCAGGCGCTGTGGGCTTTTGGCGCCCCACCCCGCAGGGGTTGCCCAACAACTTGCCCGGGGCGTCCGGAGCGGGACCACAGTTCGCCTCGATGACACCGTGGGTGCTGGCGCGACCATCGCAGTTCCGCTTGCCGCCGCCGCTGGCCCTTAGCAGTACGGAGTACGCTACCGATCTCGACGAACTATTTAAGATGGGCGTCTTCTCTGGATCGGGGCGCACGCCGGATCAATCGGAGCTCGCGTTGTTTTGGGCGGGGAACACTGCACTTTACTGGAACCGTATTGCCGCCCAGCTTTCCGCGGCACACGGGTTGACTCTGACGGAGAATGCGCACCTATTTGCGTTGCTGAATGTGACCATGGCCGACGCGGCCATCGCGTGCTGGGATGGCAAATACCGGTACGTTTTCTGGCGGCCGATAACCGCAATCCGGGACGGTTTCACGCCCGCAGACGCGGATCCAACTTGGGTGCCATGGCTGGACTTCTTTCCGACTGGCACTCCAGCGCATCCCGAGTATCCGTCGGGTCATTCCACAGTGAGTGGTTCGGCGGCGTTCATCCTCTCCGCCGCGTTTGGAGAGAACACCGCGTTTAGCGTCACCTCGGATGTGCGTCCGGGCACTCGTACGTTTTCTAGTTTCGCGGACGCGGTGGCGGAAGTCGCCAATGCGCGCGTCTTTGGCGGCATTCACTTCCGAACCTCGTGCGTGCGCGCAAATACGCTGGGTCGAGCTGTGGCGGATTACGTGTCGAAACACGCGATGCGCGCGCGAGGCGACGACCGAGACGATGAAAAAGATTAGACTCATAGGCTCGGCTATTCGTCGGGGATGACTGTTCTTCTATTCGTGACGCATGGCGATCACTGGGTTGGCCGTCGTGGCGCGGACGGTCGAAATCTAGTTGGCTGAATCGCCTGCAGATAAACGTAGAGCAACCGAATATATCGGTGGTGAGTTTCCGCCGCTGGCGAAGCCTGTCAAGAAACCGGGGGATTCTGAGACAAGGAGGCGCTATTCAACAACGTCCAAGCAGCCAGAGAGTCCATGTAGTCTCTCCAATGCACAATCTTTCTTTTCTCAATCGTTACGACCGAGATGAACCTGTTGTCATAGGACATGCCAGTCGAAAGAATCTTGCCGTGCACTTCGTATTCGAGGATCACGACGCGACTGTCCTGAGAGCGGTGCACAACAAGTGCGTCGCCGGAGTGAAGCTTGATCGTCTTGCCGTATCCGGAGAAGCTAGCGATCAGATTGGCTCGGCCTCGAATCGTCAGAGGCCAACCGGGGAAGTGATAGCGGAATTCAAAGAATGCGTCATCGGCAATCGTGTCGAAATAATGTTCGCCATCAACGAGTCCGCTTAGGCCTTTCTGGATAATTTCGAAGAAGGGATTCAGCGCTTCAAACACAGCATAGTCGGCTTTCGGCATCAGCAACTCCTAGACAGGTAATATGAACACCGACGCGAAACCGTGGTCAATCCTCGTGACGTTGAAGATTGGTTCGCAAATCTAATTGTGCTTCTCGCATTTATCGAAATGTACGGCATTGCCCCTACAAGTGAGTTTCTCAACAGCCCTTTCTACATCGGGCACGGCAGATTTATCGGTATTAGAATCGGTATTAAATCTGCAGATCCCAGGTTCGAAGCGATTCTAGGGGAGAAATTTGGCTGGGGCGGAAGGATTCGAACCTTCACCGTCCTCATTAACAGTGAGGTGTCCTACCAGTTGGACCACGCCCCAGCAGGCTGCTTTCGCCCCCGATTTATCCAGGGACGCACAGCTATAAGTAGGCTCGGCCGCAAAA
>DATNLB010000762.1:0-3230 GCA_035603095.1 Candidatus Acidiferrales bacterium | reverse complement strand
TGCGAGCGCGGCGCGATGGATTGGCGAAATGAGCGCCTCCGGCGTGCGCAGGTAGGCGGTGCCGATCTGGACCGCATCGGCTCCGAGCGCAAAAGCTGCCGCGATTCCGCGTCCATCGCCAATTCCGCCCGCCGCGACTACCGGCAGGCGCACGGCGTCGCACATTTGCGGCAAAAGCGAAATCAGGCCTGGTTGTGCATCAATGTCATCGGAAAGGAACATGCCGCGATGCCCGCCCGCCTCGCGTCCCTGCGCAATAACGCCGTCGACTCCGTGCGCCTCGAGCCAGCGCGCCTCGGCGACGGTCGTGGCCGAAGAAAGGGTCAAGGCGCCGGCTGCTTTGACGCGCGCGAGCAAGCCCGGATGCGGCAAGCCGAAATGGAAGCTCACGACAGCCGGGCGCGCCTCCTCCACGACAACGCACATGGCCTCGTCGAAAGGCGCCCGCGCCGGCCCCATTCGAATACCGGAAGGGTCGACTCCGGCCTCTGCATAGTAAGGCGCGAGCCGCGCGCGCCAGCGCGCCTCGATTGCCGGATCGGTCGCGGGCTCGGCATGGCAAAAGAAATTCACGTTGAAGGGAGCCTCCGTCTTTCCTCTGACGGCGGCGATCTGTTCGCGCAAGAGATCTGGCGTGAGCATTGCGCTCGGCAGGGAGCCGAGTCCGCCGGCTCGGCAGACAGCGATTGCGAGGTCGGGTCCTTGGGCCCCCGCCATTGGTGCCTGAATCAGAGGAATTTTCGAAGGCAGGAAGGTCATCGATCTTTTGCTCCGAACACCGGACTCGGATCTGATTAGCGCGGCCGGACGGAAATTATGCGCTGACGCAGGGGAAACTGCCCAAGCTTCCTCGAAAGAAAGCTTACGCCCTTGTAAGGAAAAGGCCAAAGTCTTGGGAGCAAACGTTGAGGTTGGGGTCAGCGACCCTGTTATCCAATGGGTAGGCCTTGAAGCGCGGCTTGACGCCGCTCTCGAATGAGCTTGGGGTCCATGTCTATCGTGGCCGTGGCAAACATTCTCGGCAAACGCCGCAAGAGCTTGTCGCGATCGGGGAGCGGGTGGGCTTTGACGGTGCGGCGCTCGGCTCGTCGCCAAGGTCGACAGTGCCGCTGTGCAGGATGGCTTCGATCTCTATCTGCACGGCTTCGTCGTAACCAATGATGGCCGGTGGGTTGTTGTCCAGCAGAACAGCCCGATGGTCGCCCACCAGATCAGTTTGAGCATGGGAGCAAGCATCGCCTGATTCGCGGTTACGCGCTAGTCGAATTGAGTTTACGGTAGGGACAACCGCCCTGCTTAACCCTGGCGCCCAAGAAGACCCTTTGAAGCTGCCCTCGACTACAAGAGGTGATGCGAAGAGCGCGGTTTGATCCCAAAGCCCGCGGCATTGTCTGCGTAGTCAAGCGCGATAACGTGATTGGGGCAAGGGATGCGCGATCAGACCACGAAAGGGGACCGTGAATTTCGCGCCGCCGGAAATCACTGGATAGATTTTCGCATCTAGGAGACCAAAATGTCCATTCGACCCGTTAAGCGACTCATCAAGTCCAAGCCGACGCTCGAAGGCGCTGGTGTGCATCTTCGCCGCGCTTTCGGATTCGGCAATACATCCGACTTCGATCCATTCCTTCTCTTGGACGATTTCCGCAACGACGTTCCCGAGGATTATCTGGCTGGGTTCCCGTGGCACCCTCATCGCGGGATCGAAACCATCACGTATGTCCTGGCGGGAACTGTTGAGCACGGCGATAGCATGGGCAACCGCGGTGCCATCACGACCGGCGACGTTCAATGGATGACGGCGGGCAGCGGCATCATCCATCAAGAGATGCCTAAAGGAGACCTTTCGGGCCGGATGCATGGCTTCCAGTTATGGGGGAACCTTCCATCTTCGCTGAAAATGACGCCGCCGCGTTACCAGGAGGTGAAAGCGGTGGATATTCCTGAAGTCACGGACGATGATGGTACGCGCGTTCGCATCGTCGCTGGAAACTTTTGGGGAAAGACCGGCCCGGTGGACGGAGTCGCCGCGGAACCGGTTTATCTTGACGTGTCCGTGGCGCCCGGACGCCGAAAAACTCTACCGGTGGAAACGACTCGTCACGCGTTTGCGTATGTGTTCGCGGGCGGGGGAAAGTTCTGCAACGCATCCGGCCCGCTCGCTGTTCCGACGGAAGGAGTCGGCTGGCTGGATACGGCGCCGCCGTCGGAGGCTGACAATCGCTCGCTTATTCTCTTCGACCGAGGTGATGAGGTAGAGGTACAAGCAGGCGAGGAAGGAGTCCGGTTCCTCCTGGTCTCGGGGAAGCCACTGGAGGAGCCCGTAGCTTGGTACGGTCCGATCGTGATGAACACGCAACAGGAACTCCAGCAGGCGTTCGAAGAATTGGAGAAGGGGACGTTCCTGAAGGCGGCGAGCTGACGATGAAAGCGAGAATTGAATAAACAAACGGCGTTGTCACGTCGCCATTGAGATTGCCGTCAGTGACCTTCAGCCTTCATCAATCAGGGGAAAAGCAGGGCTTTCTCCTCGATGAGATCGCCATAACCGTGTCTGTAGTAACCATATGGGGAAAAGCGGCTATCCGCCGCGAGAAAGCGGCCGCGACGACTTCATGCCACGTCTGCAGGCCGCAATTGTTCCGCTTCACGAGAAAGATCATCGGAATGTCCTAGCGTACGGTAGTTGACACTAACTGTGGAATTGTGATATGAAAGGGGCATGTCGAATCTCAGGAAAGCTATCGATCTCATTGGAACCGGTCAGACCCTATGGGGCTGGCTCCTTTTATTATTCCCAGGGTTAGGCGCGGTCGTGACTGGCGTCCTTGCCCATGGCGAGAACGTTCCGTGGTCTTTCATTATTTTCCTAGCATGTGGCGTGCTATGTTTTTTGTCTGTGTCAATTCATTACACCTCAAATTGGTGGAGGGATAACTCTGTAAAAGGCAAGGTCCGACTAGAGCAGCTTCAAGTCGTTCAAGTTGGTAAAAAACTATCGTCGGATGAAAGATTCACACTGAATTGCCAATTTATTGTAAAGAATCATTCTATGTTCGATTTATATTTCAGACTTGATGATGCGCTATTGATTTCAGACTTGATGATGCGCTATTGATTCTACAGGGTAAATCAGGAGATAAGAACATAAGTAAGCAAATAATAATCTTGCCTCCTGGTGCTGTAGGTGCAATACATCTACCAACAATATTTGAAATTGACGCTAAACA
>DATNLB010000751.1:0-4854 GCA_035603095.1 Candidatus Acidiferrales bacterium | reverse complement strand
GCCAAAGATCGCATTTATAAGGAACCTGCATGGTTTCCAGACGGCAGCGCTCTGCTTGTCTCAGCCCAGACGGCTGCCACCGGCTTTCTTCGCGATCAGCTCGGTATCGTTTCCTATCCCGGCGGAGATTTTCGTCTGTTGACTACCGATACCAACGGCTACCTTCATCCCAGCATTTCCGTGGACGGCCAGAGCATTGCCGCAAGCCAGGTCCTGGCAAAATTTGAAATTGCCATCGCTCCCGCAGGCTCACCCGAAAAATTGACTCCCATCAAACTCCGTTCCAACCTCTCCACCTGGGGCTGGGATTGGACTCCCGATGCGCAACTCCTGGTCGTCCAGGGTCCGGACATTCGCATGGTGAATCCGGCCGGAGGAGACCGCGTCGTTTTCTCCGAACCGCGCTATCCCATGGATCAGGTGACCTCCTGCGCGAACGGCCGCTACGTTGTCTTTCGAACGCTCCGCCGGTCGGGCGGCGCGGAAGCGAATTTCTGGCGCGTCGATTCGAACGGCACGAACTTAACGCGCCTCACTCTCGGCCTGAACGAACGCGTACCCGCATGTTCCAATGACGGCAAGTGGTTGTATTACCTTGATGCCGCTGAAAACCATTTTCTCAAGCGCATTCCCATCGAGGGCGGCTCGCCTGAAACAATCATCAAATCTCCTGCCGAACCCTACGCCCTTTCTCCCGACGGAAAAACGGTCGTCACCTTCGAAGTCCGCGAAGCGGATCACACGGTCATGCTGGTTTTGTATTCTCTCGTGGATGGAAAAAAATCGGCGTTCGAATTCGATCCGCGCGGCTTGCCCAACCTGGCCTTCCTGCCTTCCGGAAAAGCCGTTGTCTACGTGGTGCGCGAAAAAGGCGTAGATAATTTGTGGATCCAGCCGCTGGATGGAACTCCGCGCCGGCAACTGACGCATTTTGCGGCGGAACGAATTGCCGGCTACGCGTTTTCGAAAGATGGCTCGCAGCTTGGGATCAAGCGCGGGCACTCGGAATCGGACGCCGTGCTGCTGCACAATATTCCCCGCTAAACATTCCGCACTGACCTTCGATTCGGGGCACACGCCTTTTCAAAAATGGATTTACTGAGCGGCGCCGCCGGGGCTCGGTGTCAGCGGCACGTTGGCGTTGGCGCGAGCGAAATAGCCGCGGCGAGCGCGCACCTGGTAGCCCTTGTGCTCGGGCACTTCGATGCGGATCTTGTGGTAGCGGCCATCGAGGACATAGTTCGTCGGCAGATAGGCGATGGAATACTGGTTGCGAAGTTCGTCGCCGATGTCCTGGAACGACTGATCGAGATCGTCCACGTGATAAGGAAAAAACGCGCGGCCTCCGGTTTCCTCGGCCAGTTCCTGGAGAATCTTGTCGCCGTCCGTGAGGTGATATTTGCGGTCGCCCATCTTGCTCGGATCGGTCTGCGACAGGGAAATCCATTGCGTGCTGGTGCTGATGGTGTAGATGACCACACTGGTGCGCTGGGCCATTTCGATGGCGTCCGCGCGCGTGTGTGTCGATAAATTATCTTCGCCGTCGCTGATGAGAATCATGACGCGGCGCACCACGTCCGGCTGATCGCCCGGCGGGCGCGGCGGATGGCTCAGCTCTTTCACGCACGCTTCATAAATCGCGTCGTAGATTGCGGTGCCGCCGCCCGCGCGCGTCTTGGTGATCTGGTCGCGCAGCGCTCCCGCATCGCCGGTGAATCCCTGGACGATTTGCGGTTCGTCGTCGAAGGTCATCACAAAAGCTTCGTCTTTATTGCGGCGCAACACACTGAACAGGAAATTGACGGAAGCGTCCTGCTCGAACTTGATGCGGTCGCGGATGCTGTTCGAAGTGTCCAGCAGCATGCCGATGCGCAGAGGCAGATCGGACTGCCTGCTGAAATAGCGGATTTCCTGCGGAGCCTTGTCGTCCCAAATCTTGAAGTCGCCCTTTTCCAGCTCAGGGACCAGCTTGTTTCGCCGGTTGAGCACGGTGAAAAGCACATCGACGAGGTTGACCACCGTCTTGATCGTTTGGTCGCTCTGTTGAGTGGGGTCTTGCTTCGGTGCTACCGACTGTGCTGGCGCCGGCGCCTGAGGCTTAGTGACCGGCGAAGACGCTTGCGGCTTGTCCGGTGAAGATTGCTGCGCCCGGTCGGCGATAGGAAAGACCAACAGCGCCAACGCCAAAAAGATCGAAGTGATTGTCCGTCGCATTTGCATCGATTATAGGTATCCCGCCAGCGCAGCGTCAATTCGGCTCTGCGGTTCTCCCGCAGCGTCACAAATTTTCTTCAAATAGTCGCCGAGTTCAAACGGCAGGACCGCGCGAACTTCAATCCACGCACCGGTTCGCGGCTGCGTGAAGCCGAGCTTTGCGGCATGCAGAAAATTACGCTCCAGCGGCGGCAGCGTGAGCTTTCCGATACGCATTTCCGAGGCCGCCCCGTAAAGTGTGTCGCCCACTACGGGGTGTTTCAGCGCGGAGAAGTGCACGCGAATCTGATGCGTGCGCCCGGTATGGAGTTGGACTTCCACGAGGGTGGCGCCGTCGATCTTGGCGAGAGCCTTCCAGTCCGTGCGGGCCTCGCGCGGATTGGCGATGTCCGCTCCGTGCCAGGATTTGCGCGGCGTCGTCATGCGCGTGCGGTGGATGGGGTCGCGCCCGATGGCCAGCTCGATTCGCCCGCTCTTCTCTCCGAGGATGCCCTGCAGCAGCGCGACATACGTTTTCTTGATCGCGCGCTGGCGAAAGGCTTCGCCGAGCTTGGCGTGCGCCGCGTCGTTCTTGGCGACAAGGATCACGCCCGAAGTTTCCTTGTCCAGACGGTGCACGATTCCCGGCCGCAGCGGATCGCCCGCCTGCGAAAGCGACTGCCCGCGCCCCAGAAGCGCGTTGACGAGCGTGCCGGACACGTTTCCCGAGCCGGCGTGAACGGTCATCCCCGCGGGCTTGTTGATGGCAATGACGTCGTCGTCCTCGTAAAGCACATCAAGCGGAATTGATTCCGCCGCCGCCACGATGGGCGGGCGCTCCGCGACTTCGACAGAGATTTTTTGACCCTCGCGAAGATGCTGCGCGCCTTTGCTTGCTGCTTTCCCATCGACGCGCACGAGGCCGGATTCGATGAGTTCCTGCACGCGCGTACGGCTGAGCTCGGGACAGCGAGCCACAACGAAGCGGTCGAGACGCACGCCAGAATCGCTGGCGGAAACAACGAGTTCGCGATGCGTGGCGGAATCGGGTGAAGGCACGGGAAGATTGTAACAAGGGTGATGAGGAAAGAGGGGGGCGCCGAAAGCGCTTAAGCGAGTGACCGGTAACATCCCTCGCTGGTGGACCGGAGAGAAGACGGGCGGTCGCCAAGTTGCGAAGAAAGCAGGTGGCATGGTCTTAAATGATTTTTGCCGTATCGCCGCTAGCGTCCGGTTCTACCGTTTATGCGAAGAGCGCGTGAACGAGGATGATTGCCTGTGTGGACGCTTTTCGGATATTCCGGTTAGAATGCGGTGCGTCTGCGACAACTGCGTTACTTCTCAAAAAACAGGAGACTCCGTGCAGATCAGGCTAGCCAGCGTAATGGTTGACAACCAAGAAAACGCTCTCCGCTTCTACACCACCGTCTTGGGCTTCGTGAAGAACAAGGACATACCTATGGGACCATTCCGTTGGTTGACCGTATCTTCGCCGGAAGGCGCGGAAGGCGTCGAGCTAGTGCTGGAACCTATGGGTTTCGCGCCTGCTCAGACATATCAAAAGGCCCTGTTTGCCGCTGGCGTTCCAGCAACTGCGTTCATAACGAACAACATCGGCTCTGAGTACCAGCGTCTAAAAACGCTTGGTGTCAGCTTTCGTGGTGAACCAAAAAGCATGGGGCCAATCACCGCCGTGCTGTTTGAGGACACTTGTGGCAACCTCATCAACCTGGTTCAACCTGCCCCCTAACGTCACGGTCGAGGGGATTGCAGAGGCAGGAGGAAGAAAAAATGATCAGGAGCCGGATTGTTTTTCTTTTGTTGCTTGCCTGCGGTCTCGCGACGCTCGGTCCGGTCTGGGCGCAGCAAAAGAACGCATCTCGGGCCGGTTGGATCAGTGATGAGAGTTGTGCGGCCCAACACACGAAGCCTGGCCGCGCGGATTGCGTGCAGAAATGCTGGCGGGGAGGAGCTTCGGTGGGGCATCCGGAATGGAAACCGCAACGAGCCGTCTTTGTAGCTGACGATGATCAGACGATCTGGATTGTCGCAAATCCGGAAGCCGTTAAGGACTTCCCTGCTGCCCACGTTGTGCTGGCCGGGCAATTTGATTCTGCGAAGAAGACGCTTCACGTTGAGAAAATCGCGCCCGCGGCGCAGTAGGGTGGTTCAAGCTTCGGGCCGGTGGCAAATCTTCAAGAGACTTGACTCTTCTTCGGTCTTCATTCCTAGACCTTCTTTTTCAAGATTTCCCGCCTTCCCGCCCTGATCGTCTCAGCCTTTTACATCCGTACGGCCAAACTTCTAGCGGGTCTGTACTTCCTTTCACCGGCGCGTCGCGAGTCTTTGGAATAAAGGCCAACGGCCATAACCCGGCCCGGCCGGTATAAACGCCGCTCACCTATCAAGGCGCGGGGCCCGCTACAAGAGCACTGAAATACCCGCCGTCCGAGTCGTACCGTTGTACGACGCCGAGATCGTGGCGGACGTTGAGAGGAGAACAATGGACGTGTTCACCGTGAAGCTCGCGCTGGTGGCTCCGGCCGGAACGAACACGCTGGAAGGCACGCGGGCCACGCCATTGCTGCTGGAAAGCGCGACAGTCACACCACCTGCGGGAGCTGGCGCGCTGAGCGTTACGGTGCCCGTGGAAGTTTGTAG
>DATNLB010000750.1:0-3859 GCA_035603095.1 Candidatus Acidiferrales bacterium | reverse complement strand
TTTTGCGTCGCGCATCAGGGAAAGCTGTGGGGAGAATTTACGCTGGCCGCCACGGGACGGCATAACGTCTTGAACGCGATGGCAGCGCTCATCGTCGCTCAAGGGCGTGGCATCCCAGGCGGGGAGATTGCCAAAGCGCTTGCGACGTTCCGGAGCGTGAAGCGCCGAATGGATGTGCAGGCCGAAATCGGGGGAGTTTTGGTGGTGGATGATTTCGCACATCATCCGACGGCGGTGAAAGCGACGATCGAGGCCGCGCGTGCGCGCTGGCCCGTACGCCGGCTCTGGGCCATTCTCGAGCCGCGGTCAAATTCCATGCGCCGCAAAGTGTTTCAAGACGCCCTGCCGAAGGCGCTCGCCCTCGCCGACCGCGTCATTCTCGGCGGTGTTTTTCGCGCCCAGCAATTGGGTGGCGAGAATCGTCTTGACCCCGAGACCGTTGCGGAGAGTGTCCGGGCGCTTGGTAAAGACGCCCGCGTGCTTCCCAGCTCCGGCGCCATCGCGGAACATCTTGGTGCCGAAGCCAAACCGGGCGATCTTCTTCTCATCATGTCCAACGGCAGCTTTGATGGCTTGTGCGAGATACTTCTGAAGAAACTTGGCTCGACTGTTCTACTTGCAGGCGAGGCGAAAAGCCGGTGATCTTAGCTCTGGGCCGGAGCGCCCTGCGGATTTTGGCGCTCCTCTGCTTTCTGTTTCTTCCACTGTCCAGCTCCTCCAGCAACGCCGCCATCCGATACGAAGTGTCGCTTGCACACCCGGAACAGCATCTCTTCCACGTTACGATGACCATTCCCAATGTCGCGAGCGAAGTCACTGTGAAAATGGCGGCATGGAACGCCCTCTATCAGATTCGCGACTTCAGCAGTCACGTCCAGAATGTTACGGCCCTTGCCGGTACAGAAATATCGTCCATCGAAAAGCTGGATAAGCAATCTTGGAGGGTAACGGGGAAGGGGACCATTGCGATCCGCTATGATAGCTATTGGGATGAAATTGGCCCGTTCGCATCGCAACTCAATGGCGAGCACGCCTTTATCAATCCCGCGATGATCCTGATGTACGTCCCCGATCGCCGGTCCGAAGAGACCCTCCTCGAAATGCCGGATGTCCCCTACGAATGGCAGGTTGCTAGCCCTTCGCTCGCAGGCTTGTTACAGGTAAGCCGTGCCAGAGTGTTCACGATCACGGCAAAAACCTACGACGAGCTTGCGGACGGGCCCATTGAGATCGGAAAATTTCAGCAGTTTGACTTGCCAGGAGTATCGCCCCACATCGAAGTCGTAATCCACGGAGGCAACTGGAAAAAGAAGCGGGTTGAGGAGGACCTGAAGCGCATCTGCCAGTACGAACTGAAGCTCATGGGCGGAGCTCCATTCGAACGCTACACGTTCATTCTCCACTTTGGCAAAAGGGCCGGCGGCGGTGGCATGGAGCACGCGAACTCGACCGCGATTGGCGTCTCTTCGGATGAATATTTGCCGGGCGTCGCGGCGCACGAATTCTTTCATCTGTGGAATGTGAAGCGCATCCGGCCAGCCTCGCTGGATCCCGTGGACTATACCAAGGAGCAATACACGCGCGCCCTGTGGTTTGCCGAAGGCGTCACGAACACGTACGGTTCGTACACTCTTGTTCGAAGCGGCATCTGGAGCAAAGAGCAGTTCTACGCGGACCTCGGCGAGCAGATCACCGAGCTGGAAGGCCGTCCGGCAAATCGCTGGCAGAGCGCGGAGCAATCCAGCCTCGATGCCTGGCTGGAAAAATATCCTCTCTACAATCAGCCCGAATTCAGCGTCTCGTATTACACCAAAGGGCAGGTGCTGGGAGACTTGCTCGACATTCTCATTCGCGACCGCACCGACAATGCAAAGAGCCTGGACGATGTCTTGCGTTTGATGAATGCGAATTTTGCGAAGCAGGGGAAAACCTATCGAGACAGTCTGGACGTCCAACTGACCGCGGAGACCATTGCCGGCGGCACGTTCGAGGAATTTTTCCGGAAATACGTGGCGGGCACGGACCCCTTCCCCTATCAGCAGATCCTGGCGTTGGCAGGCTTGGCTCTGCGAACCGTGGAACGCCGGCGACCGGCGCTTGGCTTCTTCGCGGAGCACGATCCGAGCGGTCCTTTGGTCGTGAGCACGGTCGATGCCGAAGGCCCTGCGGCCCAGGCTGGCTTGCGTGCCGGGGATGTCGTCCTCAACTGGAATGGTGGTGAGGTGCCCAAACGCGTGGAGCACTGGCTTCAGGAGCAAAAGGCGGGGGATCTACTGAAGCTGCTGGTTCGCCGGGATGACAAGGAGATTTCGATCGAATTCCGGCTTGGGGAGATCAACGAGACCCTTTACGAGGTCCTGGAGGTTTCACACGCCGCTGAAAAGGCGCGCCACATTCGGGAGGGGATGCTTCGCGGCGAGACCAGCGCCGTCGCCGTTCGTTAACGATGCGGTCGATTCCACGTTCCGCTTGACCAGCGGCGTGGGATTCGAGAAAGTTCTGCCTGCCCATGCTGCGAACTCTTTTCGTTGGCGTGTTCTTGTCTTTGTACATCCTGCTCGTCGGGCCGCCGCTGCTGGTCTATACCCTGATCACCCGCAATCCTGATCCGATTTACTGGGCGGGCGTGAAAGGTGTGATGTTTTTTGTCCGGGCCGTTGGCGTGCGGGTTCGCGTCCGGGGCCTCGAGCGTATCCCTCCGGATGTTTGCCTTTTTGTCGCGAATCATACGAGCTCAGCCGACGCGCCCGCAGTTGTTGGCGCGATTCCTCGAAGGATCGCCATTCTTCTGAAAGAATCACTTTTCAAATGGCCCATCGTGGGACAAGCCTTCTTGGCGGCACAATTCATCCCCGTTAATCGAAGCGCCCGCGAGTCGGCAATTTCCAGCGTCGAGAAGGCCACGGAGGCTCTCAAGGCCGGGCAGTCGTTTTTGATCTACCCTGAGGGCACGCGCAGTCCGGATGGCCGCCTGCAGGAATTCAAAAAAGGTGCGGTAATGATGGCGATTAAAGCGGGCGTGCCGATTGTGCCGATGGCCTGCTCGGGCGCTCACCACATCATGGAAAAAGGCTCACTGGTCATTCGAGCAGGCGATATCCTTGTCGAATTTCTCGAGCCGATCGACGCTTCCAAGTATTCGTTAGATGAGCGCGATGCGCTGAACGAACACGTCCACGACGTCATGGCGGCGGGCTTGCCCCCGGACCAGCGCCCACTTGGTTTTCCGGGGGCCGCAGCCGGAGCATCAGCATCCTGATCTGCCGGCTGTGCGCGCGTGTTCTCAGCTTGACTTCAGCTTCTCTACTTCCGCTTCCAGCTCACGAACACGCTTTTGCAGATCCGGCATTCGATTCAGCACTGCCGCATTCTTCAGCCATTGCCGATGATCCACGCAAGGGGTGCCCGAGTAGTGAGTGTTTCCAGCGAGGTCGTGGGGTATGCCGCTCTGCGCCGTGACCAAAGTACGATCGCCGATAGTGATGTGTCCTGCCGAACCGACTTGCCCGGCAAGAATGCAATCGCTGCCCACCTTCGTCGATCCGGCGAGCCCAACCTGGCCGCAAAGCAGGGTGTTGGCACCAACGCGTGAGCCATGGCCAACGAGGACGAGGTCGTCGATTTTTGCGCCCCGCGCGATGCGGGTTTCCCCAATAGTAGCCCGGTCGACGCAGGAGTTAGCCTGCACCTCGACGTCATCTTCAAGCACCGCGGGGCCGGCCTGAAGCATTTTGTGCCAAGCGCCGTCTCTCTGTTTGGCAAAACCAAAGCCGTCGCCGCCAATCACCACGCCGTTCTGCAATATGACCCGGTTGCCAAGACGGCAAAACTCGCGCACGACGGCGTGCGCGTGCGAGAA
>DATNLB010000735.1:0-2045 GCA_035603095.1 Candidatus Acidiferrales bacterium | reverse complement strand
ATTTGCTGCATGCGTCAGCTTCTTCCCCAGCGGGGACGACCTGACACTCACCTTCGTCCCGATTTTGTTGCAGAAGTCTGAAAACGCTGGGCGACATTTTTCCCGCCAGAAGACGAAACAAGCCACGGTTGCTGATAGAAGCTCAACCACTCTCCACAAGGCGGCGATGCAAGGGACGCCGACAGTCCGAAAAGCGGGAGTAACACCCCGCGCGCCGATGTCTGCAATCTATCGTGCAGACGCGCCACCCGGCCGCGCCGGCCGCTGGTTGATCGATCGCCTGAAAGCGCCGAAGACGCGGTCAAAGCAGCGATCTTCTTCTCCATGTGGGCGCTGGGTGGGCACGATAGCGCTTTGAAGGCGGCCCAGCTCACTGGCGGCCGAGAGGGCGCTCCTGTACCTGCTGAGGGGCTTCCTGCCGGATGCCGCTCGTAGGAACCCCGGAGCTCCCGAACTTTGGCGCGCGTGCGGCATCTCGCGGCACCTCGATTTTCCCGCCCCTCCAGGATGGTCGAAAAAATCGACACGAAATTTCGTGCGTCGATTTTGCCCCTACGCCGCGCCGAAAGCAGTGGGGGGATATGTCGAGCAATGCCTCCTCCACCGCCCGATGACCTCCAAACCGGAGGAGAGCTTCCGAGATCATACGATCTGGTCAGCCTTAAGTATGAGCGGCTCAAACCAACACTTCATGCGGATCAACCTCCGTAGAATGGAGCTATCGGCCGTTTGAACTACATTCTGTCGCATTGATCAGAAAGGTGGCGACACGGCTGCCGGAATCAGCCGGCGGAAACGCAGTGCCGTCCCGGTCCCGCTTTGCTCATGTTGGGTGGCTGAGCCGCCCACCGAGGGAGCTTCGAAATGAGGGCATTTTCAGATTCGTATGTCTCAAGAGTGCTGCTTGTGACCGATATGCCGGCGCGCGGCCTCCACGCTGTTACTCGGCGCTGGCGCCGGCTGACGACCTCCGCGTTCGACCCATACCGGCCCGAGTTACACTATATGCGCGGCCCCGGCCCGAAATGGCGAGAGAAGCACGCGCGCGCCCCAGAAGCCTTAGAGGGGCGTCTGATGGCATCATGAAAAGGTCCAACGCTCTGAAACGCCCGATTTTGCTAGAATCAGGCTTGATCCTCTTGCTCGCGCTCGTCTGCTGCCGAGCTCCGCGCGCGGCTGAATTCTCCTACACGCCACCCAACCTGGTGGAAAGCGGAGCGAGCGCAACGGCTACAGGGCACCGGGCCGAGAGCGGTCCCGAAAAGGGCCAGCAAGACCGCACCTTGTCGAGCATTGCTTTACTCACTTCGAGCCGACCGAAGCACAGTGAGGACCTCCCGTTAAAATCTCCGCCCGTAGATCTGGGATCAGCCGAAGTTCTGGCGAGAGACCTCTCGGCGAAATGGGCGGATCTACAATCCCGCATTCGCTCGGAGGAAGTGATCATCGCGGCATGTCGTGCAAATTCCGCCGGCTGTTCCGCAGGTGCTCGCCGGTTGTTACAGATTGTCGAGCTTGGCCGGCAGCGGGAAGGCCGCGCTCGGCTGGGCGAGATAAATCGAGCGGTGAACATGAGCATCAGGCCCGTTAGCGACTGGGCCCAGTACGGTATTGACGATTTCTGGTCATCGCCACTAGCAACTCTTAGCGCGGGAGCTGGTGATTGTGAGGATTACGCAATCGTAAAATACATCGCACTTCGCGAAGCCGGTATTGACCCCGATGACCTGCGCCTTCTGATTGTCCGATATCCCCGACGCAAGACGAATCACGCCATTCTGGCTGTCCGCGTCGATGCGGACTGGCTCATATTGGACAATCTGACGCTAATCATGGTCAACATTCTTGAGGCTGAGCACTACCATCCTCTCTTCGCGTTGAATCAACGCGGTGTGAGTATTCTTGCTTCTGCCAATGCGCGCGACCGTATTGCCGGGCCGCTTTAGCTCGTGGTGCGCTGGCGCAGGATTGTTGCTGATGCAGGATCAACTTCGAGTAACACCGCGGCTATGCTTAACTGTGGTTCACCCGGATGGCGAGTGCTT
>DATNLB010000263.1:0-4298 GCA_035603095.1 Candidatus Acidiferrales bacterium | reverse complement strand
GCCGTCCGCAACCCCCTCTCCTTGAAAATGAAACGCGGGTGGGAGCAGATTTTCGTCGCAGTGGCCGCCGGTGATTCCCAGCGCCGGTCCCGAGGCGACCATGCGCGGCCCGATGACGTCGCCATCATTAATCGCATCGCGTAGCGCGATATCCGCATAGTCTCTCGCGCCCACGTTTCGCACCGTCGTGAAGCCGGCTTCGAGCGTGCGCCGCGCGTTCCTAGCGCCGTGTAGCGCTTCGCGGGCCGTCGAAATCGAGAGTCCCTGGTATCCCAGCGAGTTCAAATCAAACGTCAGGTGCGTATGCATGTCGATCAAACCGGGCAGTAACGTGGCATCCGGCAGATCGATCGTCGTGTCTCCGGAAGCCGCCGTGACTTCACTGGACGGCGCGATCTGCGTAATCTTGTCGCCTTCAATCACGATTACCTGGTTGGCACGCAATTCCCCCGTGCGCACGTTGAGCACGCGCCCCGCGCGAATTACCGTCCTCTTCGGAGCCGGCGTCTGCGCACTGGTGGTGATCGCCAGTCCGGCCAGCGTGAGCAATGCAAACGCCAAGGCCACACCCCATCGGCGAATTTCTCGACCAGCGCTTGCAGGCGACAATGAATTCTTCAAACCTTTCATCCAGGCACCTCGTTTTGAATTGGCTTTCGGAACGCGGCGAGTATAGCAAAGCACCGCGGTCCGCATCTCTACGGAAGCAAGATTCGACTCTCCGTGCTCTTTCTATTTTCTATTTTCTGATTTCTCTTTCCTAGCTCTGCAACTCCACGATGGTGATCGCCTTTCCTCCATGCTCCTCGGTCTCAAACGAATGTTTCTCCACCAACGGATGCGAAGCCAGGAACTCGCCAATGCCTTTGCGGAGCGCGCCCGTTCCGTGCCCATGAATAATCCTGATACGCGTTTTGCGCGCCAGCGCGGCGTCATCCAGGTATTTGTCCAGGCGATCCGTGGCTTCTTCCACGGTCATACCGATCACGTTGATTTCGTCGGAAGTACCGGATTCCCCGCGCTGCGACGTCACGGTGACCTTGGAAGCGGGTGGGGCAAGCCCCGCCCCTACGGCACTGCGAGCGGATGGCTGCGGTGTGGTCTCGATTCCTGTAATTTCATCCAGCGCCACTTTCATCCGCAGCGGCCCGGCTTCGATTTCCGCGGACGGTCCGTCGAGCCTGCGAAAAATCACCGGCTTGCTGAACCCGCGCACGCGAATTTTCGCGCCGGGTTGCAGCCGGTCAGAGCTGAGCGCCTCCAGTGAAGCGCCATGAACGCCGAGATCCGATTGCGATTCCGAGATAGTCTGCACCACCGCGGCGTTCAGTTCTTCGCGTGCCTCGCCGCGGACGTCCTGCATCTTCCGCCGGGCCGTTTTCTCGACCTGCGCGCGCAGCTCCCGTTCCTTCACCGCTTCGACGACGCGGGCGACGTTTTCGTCAAAACGTTTCTGCATATCCGCGAACTGCGCTTCCAGTTCCTTGATGCGCTTCTGCTGCCGTTCGACCCACTCCGTTCGCAATTTCTTGCGTTCTTCTTCGAGCGAGTGCCGCTCGGCAGTCATCTGTTTTTGCATGCGATCCAATTCGTCGCGGCTGCGATGTAGATAAGCGATCAGGTCCGCGGCTTCGCGCGATTCAGGCGTCAGCAGTGCCCTTGCGCGTTCGATGATTCCTGTGGCGATCCCCAACCGCTTGGCGATCGCGATTCCGCTCGAGCCGCCCGGCACCCCCACCATCAAGCGGTACGTGGGCCGCAGATTCACGTCGTCGAATTCCACGGCGGCGTTCACCACGCCCGGCGTAGTCGATGCGTACGTTTTCAGCCGGTCGTGATGCGTGGTCGCCAGCACGATGCAGTTCTTCGCGCGAAATTCGTCCAGCAGCGCCACCGCCAGCGCGGCGCCTTCCTCCGGCGCCGTTCCCGTGCCCATTTCATCCACCAGCACGAGAGAATTTTGCGTCGCAGCCTCCAGCATGGTCTTCAAGTTCAACATATGCGCCGAGAACGTGGACAAATCCGCCGCGATCGATTGCTCGTCGCCGATGTCCACCAGCACACGATCGAACAACGGCAGGACGGCCCGCTGCGCGGCCACTGGAATTCCGGACTGCGCCGCCAGCGCCGCCATGCCTGTCGTTTTCAGCGCCACGGTCTTGCCGCCGGTGTTTGGCCCGCTGATGACCAGCACGCGTTCTTCTCCGCCGAGGGTCAAGGTCATCGGAACAATGGCGCGATTTTCCTTGCGGAGCTTGTCCTCCAGCACCGGGTGACGTGCGCCTTCCAGACGCAATTCATTTGTTGTGGAGAATTCCGGCATCGCGGCGTCAAAATCCCGCGCAAATCGCGCCCGCGCAAACACGCCGTCGAGTTCCGCAATCGTCTCGGCTGCCGCCGCGAGCGGCCCGCGAATGATTTGCAGCTTTTCCGTGAGCTCGCGCAAAATCCGCAAGATTTCCGCGGCTTCGTCCTCGGCAAGCTGCACGAGCTGGTTGTTGGCCTCAACGGTCTCGAACGGCTCCATGAATACCGTTTGCCCCGTCGCGCTCGCTCCGTGCACCACGCCGGGAAGGCTCCGCCGATGTTCGGCCCGCACGGGAATCACGAAGCGGTCGTTCCGCAGCGTGACGTAGTCTTCTCCCGCTTCCGCATTCCGCGCGCGCAACACCTGCTTCAGACTCTTCTGGATTGTTTCGCGAGTCTCCGTGATGCTCGCTCGGATTCGCCGCAACGTCGCCGACGCATCATCGCTGATCTCGCCGTTCGGCAGTACGCACCGCCGGATCGCTGCCTGCACATCTCGAAAATCACCAACCGAAGCGGCCCGTGCCGCCAATAAAGGAAATTTCGCGGCTTCTTCGCGAAACTGCTGCCGCAGCCATCCCGCCGTTTCCAGCAACGACGCCGCATCCAGAAATTCGCCCGGCTCGAGCGCCATACCCGGCCCCTCGATGCGTTCGAGCCAGCCTTGCGGATCGGCTAGCGCGCCAAATCCCAGCTCGCGCCCCGCGCGCAGCCAGTCGCCCGCTTCGCGAATCAGCGCGAACGCCGATTCCAGCGCTGCGCGCTCCATCCCTGGCTCGAGCGCGTTCACAGCCCGCCGCCCCGGCGCACACGTCGTCCTCAGCCGCAGCAATTCGCGCAGCTTGTCGAATTCCAATACGTCTTGCGCCGTTCGTGACATCTTTATGATTGCTTCAATTTCATGGTCAAATGACTTGCCACGTCGCCCGGCGACGTCGCTACATACACCAGCCGCCCGTTTGCCTCGCCCCAAGGCGCCGGGTGTCCCACTTCTACTTCCCGCACGCGATCCAGAACGGGCTGCCAAAAATCTCCGAGCACGGCGAAAGGTTTCGCGGTCATCACGGACTTGTTCAACATCTCCCACACCACCGCAAGTTCCACGAGCGTTCCCGTCCCGCCTTTGCACGCTACAAAACCATCCGCGCGCCGGATCAGTTCAAAGAGTCTCTCTTCCCATGTCTTCATGCGCACTTCCACGTCAATCCAGGCATTGAGCTTGGCGGCTTTGAAAAAATCCGCGGTCACCCCGGTTGTTTTCCCGCCGGCTTCCTTCGCGCCGCGCGACACCGCTTCCATCACCCCGCCGTAACCGCCGCTGCAAACTAACAAACCGTGCTTCGCCAATGCCCGCCCGAGCACGCGGGCCTCTTCGTAGTCCGGGTCTCCTTCTCGCGGCCGCGAACTTCCAAACACCGTGACGATGAATTCTTTCCCCATCCGCAATCCTCAATTTAACCGTGGTTGCTTGTGTTCCCGCCCGCGCCTCGGCGGCGCCACGTTGAATTCCTCGAGCATCGCCACGCATAGTCCCGTCAAAGCATCGGCCGCTTCGTGACTCTTCCCGCCCTGATTGTTGCTCAAGAAAGAAAAGATCACCCGCCGCCCGTCCAGCGTCTCTGCAAATCCCGAAAGCGTCCTCACGTGTTCGACGGAGCCGGTCTTCGCGTGAATCCTTCCTGTCGCCAGCGTATTTTTCATGCGATCTTCCAGCGTCCCGTCCACGCCCGCCACCGGCAGCGATGCATAGTAGAGCCCGAACCAGGACTGCTTCTGCGCAAAGCCCAGCAAGGTCACAATGGCCCGCGGAGTCACCAAATCGTGCCGCGACAATCCTGAGGCGTCCGCTTGAATCACGTCTCCTGGCGCGATTCCCGCCGCCGCGTAGAAATCCGCTGGAACTTTCATCAGCTCGTCGGGCGTGGCCCATACCGCGCTCTGCCGCGCCACCGTCCGCAACAGCATTTCCGTGTGTAGGTTCTGGCTGATTT
>DATNLB010000398.1:0-3376 GCA_035603095.1 Candidatus Acidiferrales bacterium | reverse complement strand
GCCACGCTTCGGAATCCGCCCTATTTTTCGCTTTCGCTGCACGCCGGTCCGGGCGAATACCACGGCTTTCTCTGGTTTTATTTTATCAACGAGCAGGTCCTGCGATTCCTCAATCTGCGCTATCCTCGCGATTACAATACGGTCCCACGGCTGTGGTTCTGGCTCCTCCATTTTCTGTGGCTATTCCCGTGGAGCGTGTACTTCCCTGCCATCGCAAGGCTTTCCTTCAATCCCATCGACCGCGCAGGCCGCTCACGCCTGCTGGCGATATGCTGGACGGGATTTATCCTGGTGTTCTTCACGTTTTCCACGACGCAGGAGTATTACTCGATGCCCTGCTATCCCGCGCTGGCCTTGCTGCTGGGCTCGGCGATGGCTGAGGGCGGTGATTGGATTCGGCGTGGAACTCGCGTACTTTCCCTGGTTGTTGGCTGCGCGGGACTCGCCTGCATCACCATTTTTTTTCTGGTTAGAAATGTTCCCGCGCCGGGTGACATCTCTTCCGCGCTGAGCCATCATCCCAGTGTCTATACCCTGTCCCTGGGCCACATGATGGACCTTACGTTCGATTCCTTCGCCTATCTGCGCCTCCCGCTGGCGGTCGCGGCAATAGCTTTGCTGGGAGGCGCCTTTGCCATGTCCCGTTGGGTCGATCTGCGTTCGTTCCTGGCAGCCGCGCTGATGATGGTGGTCTTTTTCCACGCTGCGCGGCTGGCGATGGTGGTATTCGATCCGTTTTTATCGTCCCGCCCGCTCGCCGAAGCACTGCTGAAGTCGCCTGAGGGAAAGCTGATCGTGGACCATAATTACTGGGCTCTGTCTTCCATGACCTTTTATGTAGAGCGCGACGTGCTGATTTTGAATGGGCGTTATTTCAATCTGGAATACGGCTCGTACGCACCGGGCGCTCCGGACATCTTCATTGACGACACCCGATTCAAGAGGCTGTGGCTCGACTCGCAGCGCTACTATCTTGTGACCTACCAGCCGAGACTCCAGCAATTCGAAGATCTGGTTGGCCAGGAGCATCTTGAAGTTGTCGCTGCAGCGGGTGGAAAACTGATTCTTACTAACCATCCTTTGGAACACGCTAGCCTGATAGAGTTGATGCACCATTTGCAAGCAGCTACCAAGAACCCGCTTGCAAAGACCTGGGTATACAGGTAAAAAAAGAAAGTCCAGCTCAAATAGGTTTTTGGCCCGGCGCTCCTGTTTGCCGGCCGCGCGTTCAAGCGAGAGTTGCTCGCAGTTCGAATTGCCGTAGAATTGAAGAGAGAGATTTGCCCTGAGGAGGGTACATGAAGATTGCCGTGCTCGGCGGGGACGGCTATTGCGGTTGGGCGACGGCTCTGTATTTGTCGCAAAAGGGCCATTCGGTTGCCATCGTTGATAATTTTCTGCGGCGCCTTTGGGACCACGAGCTTGGCGCTCAGACGCTGACGCCCATTCGTCCGTTGACAGATCGCGTTCGGGTTTGGCAGAACCTGACCGGAAAGACCATCGAGCTGTTCGTTGGCGACGTCGCCGACTATGACTTCCTCGCTTCCACGTTTCAGTCATTCGAACCGGAGGCGGTGGTCCACTTCGCCGAACAGCGCTCCGCCCCTTACTCGATGATCGACCGGAAGCACGCCGTCTTCACCCAGGTGAATAACGTCGTGGGGACACTGAACGTGCTTTTCGGCATTCGCGAGTTTTTGCCGGATTGCCACCTGATCAAGCTGGGGACGATGGGCGAATACGGAACGCCCAACATCGATATCGAAGAGGGCTACATCGCCATCGAACACAACGGCCGTAAGGACGTGGTTCCCTTCCCGAAGCAACCGGGATCCTTTTATCACCTCTCGAAAGTGCACGACAGCCACAACATGATGTTTGCGTGCAAGATCTGGGGCATTCGTGCTACGGACCTTAATCAGGGCGTCGTTTACGGGACGATGACGGATGAAGCTGCGCTCGATGAGGCACTCATCAATCGGTTCGATTATGACGACGTTTTCGGCACCGTCCTTAATCGTTTCTGCGTGCAGGCGGCCATCGGCCAGCCGCTCACCGTTTACGGGAAGGGCGGACAGACGCGCGGTTTCCTCGACATTCGGGACACGGTGCGTTGCGTCGAGATCGCTTGTCACAACCCGGCGGCCAGAGGCGAGTGCCGCGTCTACAATCAATTCACGGAACAGTTTTCCATCCTGGAGCTGGCGCATCTAGTAGAGTCCGCCGCAAGAAAACTCGGCGTCGCCGTGGAGATCGACCACATTCCCGACCCGCGCGTGGAGGCGGAGCAGCACTACTACAACGCAAAACACTCGAAGCTGGTCGATCTGGGCCTGCAACCGCACAATTTGTCGGATGCGCTGCTGGATTCACTCATGAACATCGCCGTAAAGTACCGAGACCGGGTGGATGCTTCGCTGATGCTGCCGCAGGTGAACTGGCGTGAACCGAAGAACGACCGCCGCATGCAGATGAGTATGCCGTCGAAATCCGCTGCGCCGGAACCGCGCGCGGATCTTGCAGCTTCAGCAGTGGCAAAGGCAAAGAAGGCGTAGGACGCCGCTCAGCCCGGGCTCACTGCGGAGAATTCTGAGCAGGACTCGGGGCGGCGGGCACAAGCATTCCTTCTCGAATCCTGTAGTCCACGTTGCGCCACCGAATGCTGCTGCGCCCAAAGGTCAGCAACCAGATCACGAAAGCCGTGGCATCCCAAACGACGATGAGCGGCATCTTTTTCCAAAGTCCAGCCTGCTGCAATCCCCAAACACCGATGAGCCAGGTCATCGCAACGCGAAGCCCCGCATAGGCTCCCAGATACGCGAGAGCGATTCCTGTGGAAGGATGGGTGAGAGCGACGGTCAAACACCATGGCAAACCTTGCGTAAATGCAAGCCCCACATGTCCCCAAGGACGCATGTGCCGCATCACCGTCATCCAACGGATTCGCTTGCTGAAGAGCGCGCGGGGCGAATCATAGTCTGGTACGGTCTGCACCGCGTAGGGAAGCAGTTCGACTTTAAAGCCTTGTTGCGCGATCAAACGGCCGACCAGAAGATCATCGGCAGGCTTGTTTTCAATTGCCTCGTATCCGCCAAATCCAGCAAGGCGCGAACGGGTTGTAACAATGGTCGGTCCCAGGGTGAACTTAATTCCATCCAATTGCCGAGCGACCAAAATTCCGGGATAGAAGTCGGAATACATGCCGATGGATTGCAGATGCTGCGCGAACGATGCGTCGTGGATGGACAGGTAGAAGCAAGTCACGCAACCGACTTTGGGGTCACAAAGCGGCGCGACGACGGTGCGCAAGTAATTCGGCTCGACGCGGACATCGCTGTCGCTGATGACCAGAAACTCGTTTTCCGCCTCGTTCACC
>DATNLB010000618.1:0-11567 GCA_035603095.1 Candidatus Acidiferrales bacterium | reverse complement strand
GTTTTTGAAGTACCCGGAGGCATGGTTTTGGCGCACGCGGTTGTCCGAAACATCGTGCCTGGTGAAGAGATGGGCGTCGAATTTACCAAGATGAACTCTCAAAGCCGAGTTCTGCTACAAGGATTGCTCACGCGGTTGTTGCGGTAACGAAGTGTTGCTCCGTAACTTTTTTGGAACGGTCTCGTGCCATCTTTTCTTGCAATGAATGTCCTCATCGTAGGATTAAGTTATAGAGGAGACATCATGCAGCCCAGCAATTCTCCCTCTCTTGTTGGCAGAATTCTAATACCACTATGCGTACTCTTGGCTTGCCCGTTCCTCTCGAGGGCGCAGGCCGTGAAGAAATCCCCTCCACCCAGTCCTCCGCAAACCGCCAAGCCCGCTCCTCCCAAGCCTGCCGCCACCAAACCTGCTGCCACCCCCGCGCCGGGGCAACATCCAATGCCAGAGCCACGGCAGCAAAATCCAGCCCCGCAACAGCCGCAGCCAAAACCCTCAGCTCAACCACCACAGCAGCAGCACCAGGTCCCACAGCCGCAAAAGCCGGCTCCAGGGAGAACGCCGCTAGCCAGCCCAGCGACTAAGGCGAGCACCCCTCCTCCGGAGGATCCTTTTACAACGGTTACCCCTTGGGTTCCGATCTCTGCCGGCCGTGGCGCTAAGTCGATGGCCGCTAACCCAGCGACTAAGACAACGCCAACGACGCCCCTGTCTCCCGCAAGGAAGCCATCAAACGCCCCGGGCGACACTCCGTCAGTTCCTGGGACAGCAACGCATCCGGGCGGAGGAAAAACTCTTACCACCCCTGCAGGCAACAGACTCGATTACGGCAAGGGCGGCCAATTAGACACCATTGTCACCAATAAAGGTACCCAGGCGCATTTCGATCCTCACGGCAAAGTCAGCACTATCAAAACCGCCAGCGGGATGACCATCGTGCACAGCCCCGCAGGCGCCCGGCACATTGTTACTGAGCATCGCGACGTCAGGGGGCATCTGGAGAGCCGGGTGGTTAGCACCGGGCCAAATCGAGGCTTTGCGGAGCACGCCGTTCAGCGTGGCGGACACGAATACCTGCATCGCACGTACGTACGTGAAGGGCGCACGTACACCACGGTTTCCCGCGGCTACTACTATCACGGCTCCATTTATTACCACTACGTTCCCGCTTACTACTATGCTCCAGCCTATTATGGATGGGGATACAGTCCTTGGGGCGAGCCCATTGCTTACACCGGCTGGGGCTGGGCTGATTCACCGTGGTACGGATGGTCCGGCTATTATTTCTCGCCTTATTCTGTCTACCCGTCGGCAGCGTTTTGGCTTGCCGACTATTTGATCGCTGAGAACTTGAAGGCAGCGTACGAAGCCCAAGCTGCTGCAAACGCTGCGGCGGCCAATGCAAATGCGGCAGCAGCCAACGCCGCGGCGAACGCCAACGCGGCAGCCGGCCAGCAGGGATCTCAGGGCGGAGCCGCGGCATTGACTCCGGAAGTCAAAGAAATGATCGCCGAAGAGGTAAAGGCGCAGCTCGCGGCGGAACAAGCCGCGGCACAGCTCGCAGCGCAACAAGCCACAGCCCAGAACGCCAGCGCAACGGGTCTCGCCGCTCCACAGCAATCGATAGCGGACAGCTACCGGGCGCCGGCCGCGCTGGATCCCAATCGTCGTGTCTTCCTCGTGTCATCCCACCTGGAGGTCAGCGTGAACGACCAGCCGTGTATCCTGCGGCCGGGCGACGTGCTTAATCGGACCGAGACGGTCCCGGACAGAGACAACACCGTCGCAGTCTATGTCCTCAAGAGCCAAAAGTCCGACTGCGCTGCTGGGACGACACCGCGGATTCAGGTTGCCGACCTGCAGGAGATGCACAACCACTTCCGCGAGCAGATGGACGCTGGCCTGAAAACCCTCGCGGATAATCAGGGCAAGGACGGTCTTCCGTCAGCCCCGGCGGCGGCCAGTCCTCACGTGAATGCCGACGGCACAGCCGCACCGGACGATGCCGCCGCGATTGGCGCACAGCTGAATCAGCAACAGCTGGAAGCTGAACAGGCCGAGACGGAAGTCCAACAGGCTGCTCCGCCTAGGCGGCCCCCTGGGAAATAATAACGAACAAGGCTGATTGTCGGGTGTCCGACACGCCGTCCTTGCGTGTGGGGGTTTTGAAGCCTCCTCAGGGCGTGGCTTTAGTCACGACTGGGTCAGGGCAAACGCCACCGGCAACCAAATTCGTCTCAGGATTTCCCGGATTTCATCATCACCGAACAGCTTCGGGTTGGGTACGTTTTCGTCCGCTTTGGCGCTACTCCACTTCAGGAATTGGTCCAGCCGGAGGAATTTGCGGCCGAGGGCGCCTGGAGTAGGCGGACCACCGGGTTCGCCGGTGTCGACGGCTAGGGCGGCCCCGGGACGCCCAAACTGCCCGAAGTTCCGGGTAGCGGGCCAGTTGAAAAAACCGCACCCATCCCCTCACGAAGCCGTTCAGTTCGCGAGGACGTGCAAGACGACAATCGCCAGTATGACCCCGGCAAGCAGTGTTGTCGCTGCGATGAAAAGAGTTGCCAAGTGCACGCGAACCATGACTAGCGATTGCCGCGCCGTAAGCGGCAATACAATGTCGCGGTTCCGGCTATGCAGCAGCTCGGCGCAGCCGCTAACCAATACGGCAAACGGTAGACCTAACAGCAGAACCCACAGGGTCCACATCCGCCCTGCGTACCACAGGACCAGTTGCTGAGCGCTGTGAGCGGGCTCGTATTGCAGCGGCTGCAGATTGCGCAACGCGAGCGCGGTCATAAAGAGCGCAGCGGGGAAGATGAGCACCAGTTCCATGACGGCGATGATGCGTGCGCGCATATAACTTCATTACACAAAGTACTCTGCTATGTCAAGGCCTGAATTTTTGCTTCGCTTCAACAGCCGCCGACGATGAGCCTGTGGCGTCCAGCGCTGCCGGCCTACCACCCTTGATGACGAGCCGAACTGCCCTAAGTTGCCGGCGGTGCGCCGGTTTCCGACAATTCGTGCCAGCTCAACCGGGATTTAACATGGGATCACTTTTTCTTTTCTTTGGGTCCCACCACTATGGGGGCGTCTGCCCGAACCGGCTCAGAAGTACCGGCCTGATAATCAGCGTCCACAATGCATAGCCTTGGGCATTCATGTGGAGTCCGTCCCACCGGAAAAGTTCGTGGCGAGGTTTGCCCTGCGCGTCGAGCATCGCCGTGCTCACATCGATGAACTGCACGCGGTCTTGGGAGCGAGAGTAGTCCTCGATCATCTTGTTGGTCTTTTGCTCCGTCCGCCAATTGCTCCATCGCAAGGGCGTGGGCTTCATCGAGATGTAGTAAATCCATGTCCCAGGCAGTTGTAAATGAACGGTCTCAACAAACCGTCGGAAATCGCTAAATACTGTTTCCGGCGATTTCGACCAGGGCCAAGCAAGATCATTTTCACCGGCATAGAGCACCACGGCTCTTGGCCGATAGTTAATGACAATTCTGGCTACATTATGGTTCACTTGGGCAATTTGGGACCCGCCGAAGCCCCGGTTAATGACATCCAGAGGTTTCATATCGTCTGCTAGGGTGTGCCAGAACAAAATGCTCGAACTTCCCGTGAAAACGATGCTGCCGAGTTTCGATGGGTGGGCCTGATCTGGTTTCTCAAAGTTTCGGATAGAAGATTCCCAAAACTCGACATTTCCCATGGACCAAAAGACGTATCCAGCGACACTGAAACCCAAGAAGAGGAGGACCAAGCAAACTAGAAGGATTCTTTTCAAAGTGCTCATGCCCTTCCAATCGATAAATTCAGTATTGTCTCCGCGGGCGGCACATCCTTGCAAGGCTAAGATGGCTCCGGGTGGCCTTCGATAAGAGCGAAGGCACCCGGCCCGACTTATCGTCCCACTAAGACGGAAATGGCCGCCACAGGACAGGGCGGCCACTTCGATTCAGCGTCTTGCGGTTGCTCAGATTTTTATTGGCGAGACATGACTCGCAACACACTGCCACTTTCCGTTCGGCATCTTCACCCACGTATCGGTCCACTGGAGATTCAAGTCAACTATCTTGCCTGAGGGATCCTTCGTCTTTGCTTTCAAGATTCCTATCGCTATTGCCGTGTCTGCGTACACGATCACTTTCATTTCGGAGTTCGCGCCACTGTTCTTCTCGAAAGTCTTTACTTCTACAAGAGTCTCGGCTTTGCCAGTCACCTTTCCTTCAGATGAAGTGCTGACAAATTTGTCGGCCAGCAGAGGTCCGAGCAAATCAGGACTATTTGTGTTTAACGCCTGAAGCCACTTTTCTTCTAATGCCGCGACAGCTTTCTCAATCCCTCCGGTCTGTTGGGCCTGCGACGACGCGGCGCTCCCCAGGTAAAGCAAACCGACTAGACACAATATCCAAGTTCTCTTCATAGACGCCTCCTCAATTGTTGAGAGTTTCGACAAAACTTGGCCGGAGTCCCTAGGGCCTGAATTGCAGCCATTGGATACTCAAGGCGGTAAAATGTCAATTTGAATTCAAATGCCCAGAACAAAAACACCGGCCGTGAAAATGACGAGGCGCGTCCTACGGTTTTCAGGGAGCGGTTTTTCCAGGATTTCATCATCACGGAAACAGCTTCGGGTTGGGCACGTTTTCATCCGCTTTGGCACTACTGGACTTCAGGAACTGATCGAGGCGGAGGAATTTGCGGCCGAGGGCGCCGCTGTAAGCGGACCATTCGGGTTCGCCGGTGTCGACGGCCAGGGCGGCGCGGGCGGCAGCGAGTTTCGAATCGAGATCGTCCATGTAGTGGAAGGCCAGGGCTTCGCGGATCATGGGGAGCTTGGGCGAGCCGAATTCGTATTGGCCGTGATGGCTGATCAGCATGTGCTGGACGACGGTTTTCAAGTTACCGGGGAAACCTTCGATGGCGTCCATGGCTTTCGAAACGGTTTCGAATTCCATCATGATGTGGCCGAGGAGCTGGCCTTCGACGGTGTAGCCGATGGCGCGCTCGTAGCAAAGTTCGTCGAGCTTGCCGACATCGTGCAGCATTGCGGCCGTCACCAGCAAATCCACGTCGAGCTCGGGATAGTGCGCGGCGATTTGCTTCGCGAGGCCGCACAAACCGATGACGTGTTCGAGCAAGCCGCCGAGATAGGCGTGGTGCATCACTTTCGCGGCGGGAGCGCGTTTGTATTTCGCGGCGATAGCCGGATCGGAAATGATTCCCGTCACCAATTTCTTCAACCAGGGATTCGCGATCGAGCCTGCGTATTCCAGCGACTGCGCGTAGAGCTTTTCGACGTTTTCCTTGGTTTGCGGAAGAAAATCCGCGAGGTCGATCTCTTCCGGTTTCGCAAGCCGAAGCTGCAGGAGAGCAAGCTGCGGCCGGTTGCGGTAGATTTCGACGCGCGCGTTTACCTTGACGAAATCGTCGCGGCTGATGTCCTTCGCCGCGAGTTCGAATTGATCCCACATGCGGGCTTCGATGGTGCCGCTGCGGTCGCCGAGCTCGAGGCGCAAATATTGCTTACCTTCGCGCGTGTTGCGAATCTCTTTTTCGTGAACGAGAAAAAACGTAGTGATGCTTTGTTCGGAGTTGAGATCGGTGACGAAGGGTGACTTCATGAGCTGGATGCCGAGCCGGCGCGCTTGCCGAAGAGCAGGTATTTCTTGTGGTTTTTCTTGGCCTTGGTGACTTCCGGCGTGGCGCTTACTTCCTGAATTTCGGAGCCTCCGCCGCCGGCGATGTCCTGAAAACCAGGCTTGATCACTACATAACTCTGCTCGCGCAGAGTTTTCAGATACTCGCGCATCGCGGGTTCCATGCGTCCGCCGTAGAGCTTGTCCATGATTTCATTTTTAACTTTCGCGAGCGCTTGTTCGCCTTCGTCGTAGTGCTCCAGGACCTGCAGAACCAGGAAGCCTTGCTTGGTTTCCATCACCTCGGTCAGTTCGTTGCGCTTCATCTTGAAGACCTTGTCCTCGAGTTCCTTGGAAAGTTCTCCGCGCTTGTAAATGCCGAGAAAGCCACCCTGACTTTTGGTGCTGCCATCGGAAAGCCGCTTGGCGATTTCGCCGAAGTCTTCGCCGTCCTGTACGCGCTTGAGCGCGGTCTCTGCTTTTTTCTTCAGGTCGGGGAGATCTTCCGGCTTCTTCCCTTCGGTACTAACCACGATTTCCCGCAGCGCCACCTGCTCCGGGCGCACGAATTCGGTTTTGTGTGCTTCATAGTATTTCGTGATTTCCTCATCGCTGATGGTGATGTGCGAGCCGACCTCGCTGCTGATGACGCGCTGCGTCAGCAGAGTGCTGCGAATGTTATTTTTGAAATCTTCCCAGTTCATTCCCTGCCCGGAAACGGCCTTTTCGAGCTCCTCCATGCTGGCGAGCTTGTTTTCGGTACGGATGGCATCGAGTTTTTTAATAAGCTCCGGTTCGACGCTCACACCCATGTCCTTGGCGCGCTGGACGAGAAGGGATTGGTCGACGAGGTCGCGCAGCGTGTTTTTCTGGCGGTCCTCGATGTCGATCTGCAATTGTTCCGGCGTGCAGCGGTTCTGGCATTCGGACTTGGCTTCTTCTTCGGCGGTCTGGCGCGCTTTGTTGTACTCCGAGCGGGTGATGATTTCATTGTTGACGCGCGCGATGATTTCCTCGACGGTTTTTCCGCTATCCGGATTAGCCGTTTTCGGCGCGGCGGGTTTCGCGGGCTTTTCGGATTTTGCGTCGGGTGCGGCCATCCCCGGCTTTTCAAGAGTGGGACCCGCCGCTGGTTTCGGCTGAGTGCCTTGCGGCTTGTCCTGCGCCGCGAGCGGCAGCGTGGCGCAGAGCGCCGCGATTACAGCAAGTTTTCGCATCAATTCCCTCACCTCTAAAGTTTAGCCCTGCCCCTGAAGACCGAGCAATACGTTTCTCAAAGCAGCGGGGATCGATTCTCCCCGCTTGACTTCCATCCAGAGTACGCCGCTGGGGTCGAGTTTGATGCCTGTACGAGAGCGTACCACGGAGACCAGTTTGGCCGGGTCCAGCAATGTCTCGGCGTGGAACCTTACCGCGATGCGGGTCCCCTGGCGCTCAACGGCGGAGATGCGCAAGCGCTCACACATGGATTTGAGGGCGGCGTACTCCAAAAGGTTTTCTACGGAGGAAGGCGGTGCGCCGAAGCGGTCTTCGAGTTCTTTGCGGACGTCCAGCTTGTCTTCTTCAGAAGCGATCGAGGAGATTCGTTTGTAGGTGCGCAGGCGGAGATTTTCGCTGGGAATGTAGTCCTGCGGGATTCGAACGTCAAAGCCCAGGCTGAGCGTGGTGCGCAGGTCCGGCGCGACTTCCTCGCCCTTCAGCTTGGAAACTGCGCGCTCCAGCATTTGGCAATACATGTCAAAGCCGATGGCTTCAATATGCCCGTGCTGCTGGCGGCCGAGCATGTTGCCGGCGCCGCGGAGTTCGAGGTCCAAGGCGGCGATTCGAAAGCCGGCGCCCAGTTCGCTGAATTCTTTCATGGCGGCGAGGCGTTTGCGGGCAATGTCGGAGAGCGAAGTGTCCGGCGGGACGAGGAGATAGGCGTAGGCGCGCTGTGCGGAACGGCCGACGCGGCCGCGCAACTGGTAGAGTTCGGCAAGACCCAAGCGGTCGGCACGGTTGATCAAAATGGTGTTGGCGCGCGGGATGTCCAGACCATTTTCGACGATGGTCGTGGCGACCAGCACGTCCGCTTCATCGCGGATGAATTTCAACATCACGCTTTCGAGTTCCTTTTCGGCCATTTGGCCGTGGGCCACCACCACACGAGCCTTGGGGACGAGTTTGGCCACGAGGGCTCCAAGCGAATAAATCGATTCGACGCGGTTGTGAATGAAGAAGACCTGGCCGTCGCGAGCAAGTTCGGTTTCGATGGCGCTCTGCACGAGCTCCTCCTGAAAAGGAGCGACGACGGTTTGAATGGCCAGACGGTCGCGCGGAGGCGTTTCGATGACGGACATGTCGCGAAGACCAACCAGGGACATGTGCAAGGTGCGCGGGATGGGCGTGGCAGAGAGCGCGAGCGCGTCCACGTTTTTGCGCATTTCCTTGAGGCGCTCTTTGTGGGCGACGCCGAAACGCTGTTCTTCATCGACGACGAGAAGACCGAGGTCGGCAAATTTCACATCTTTCGAAAGCAGCCGGTGGGTGCCGATGACCACGTCCACCTTGCCCGATTCCAAATCTGCGAGAATTTTTTTCTGCTCCGCCGTGCTGCGGAAGCGGCTGAGCATTTCGATGCGCGCGGGGAAGGCGGCGAATCTTTTCTTGAACGTTTCGAAATGCTGGAAGGTGAGGACGGTGGTCGGCGCGAGAATCGCGACCTGCTTATTGTCCATTACGGTTTTGAACGCCGCGCGCATGGCTACTTCTGTTTTGCCGTAGCCGACGTCGCCGCAAAGCAGGCGGTCCATGGGCTCGGCGCGTTCCATGTCGCGCTTGATGTCGCGGATGGCGGTGATCTGGTCGGTGGTTTCCTCAAATTCGAAAGCATCCTCGAATTCGCGCTGGAAATTGCTGTCCGGTGAAAAGGCAAAACCTTCTGTGGCCTTGCGCTGGGCGTAAAGCGCGAGAAGCTGGTCGGCCATGTCTTCGACGGATTTGCGGGCGCGCGTTTTGCGGGAGTTCCAGACGGTGCCGCCTAGTTTGTCGAGCGGCGGATGGGTGCCTTCGAGAACACGATAACTCTGAACGAGATCCATGCGTTCCAGGGGAACGTAAAGGCGCGCGTCGTCGGCATATTTCAGCAGCATGAACTCGCCGCTGTGTCCGCCGGATTCGATCTGGCGAAGTCCCTCGAACTGCCCGATGCCGTGATCGACGTGGACCACATAGTCGCCGGGCTTCAACTCGGCAAAGTCGCCGAAGAAACCGGAAGTGCGAATCTTGCGGCTGGGCCGCTCGACTGTGGGAGTAACGTCGAAAAGATCGGCATGGCCGAAAAGCGTTAGACGGGCATCGGGAAACGTGACGCCTTCCGCGAAGGGCGCGCGGATCAACAACATCGCGGCGGATTCGTGCGCGCCTTCGGCGGTGAAACCGGCGGCGGCGTCTTCCGATTCGCCGAGCACGTAGGGCACTTCATACTCGCGGCAGATGTCCGCAAAGCGTTCAATCTCGCCGGTACTCGCGGCCGTCAGGAAAACCGTTCCTCCGGAAGCGAGCTGGGACTTCACGTCTCCCATGCAAGCAACGACATTCCCATGAAAACGCGCGCTGGGCCGCGAGGAAAGCTCGAACTGCGGGGTGGAACCGATACCCAGCGCGAGCTGCTCGATGTGAATCTGCGACGTTTTTTCCAGCGCGGCCGCAAATTCTTCCTCGGACCAGAAGTAGTAAGCGGCGGCGGGTGAGTTGGCGCGCCCGTGACGCTCGTAAATTTCCGTCGCAGCGGCGAGATGCTTCGCCGCGGCTTCGCGCAGAGTTTGCGGCTCATCGAGAAAGACGATCGGGCGCAGCGAACTTTCCGCCAGCTCAAAGAGCGTGCTCGGCCCCGGTTCGCCGGCGGGCCCAAAGAACGAGGGCGTCTCCCAGGCGGCAACGTTCAGATCCGCTTTTTCCGGCGCCGGAACGGACCATTCGCTCAAAGGCAGGAGTGTGGTGCGCACGACCGGGGCAATCGACCGCTGCGTGCGCGCGTCGAATTCGCGCACGGATTCAACGCTGTCGCCGAGCAACTCAATGCGCACAGGACGAGCGGCTTCCGGCGAGAAGACATCGATGATGCCGCCGCGCACGGCGAATTGCCCGGGGAGCTCCACCATTTCGGTTCGCGTGTAGCCCACGGAACCGAGATGAGTAATCAATTCTTCGTGGGGAATATCGGTGTCTTTTGCCAACGTCCGGGTGAGATAGAGATACGCTGCCGGATCCTGATAGCGCCAAAGCGCCGCGGCAATGGGGGCGATCACCAGGGAAATCTGCCCATCCGCGACGCGAAAGAGCGTAGCCGCGCGCCGTTCGAGAATGTCCGCGTGCGGGCTTTGCGATTCCCAGGGAAGCCGGTCGAAGGCCGGGAGCGTCGCGACTCCGCCTGCCGCTCCCGGGAAAATGCCGCTGAAAAATCGCAGCGTTTCCGCGAGTGCTTCGGCGCGACGATTGGAATCGGTTACAAAAAATGCCGGACGCCGTAATTCGCGCGTCAAATAGGAAGCAACAAGGGCTTTGGCGACGTCGTGCAGGCCGGTGATCGAGATGTGGCTCGCGCCGGAGCGCAAAGCGGCCAGCGCACCCTCCATCGCCGCATGGCGAAGGACGGCCTCCAATCTCTCGCGGACGGCAGGAAGTATCATGCGTGGTTGATCAGGAATCCGCGCGAGAGGCGCGCGTCCCTTTAGGCTGAGGCTTCTCGCCGAAGCCTTCCCGTATTTTCCGCAGAATGGCGGTTGTCGAATAGCCGGGGACCACGGGAATGGAGACAACGCGACCGCCGGCAGCTTCCACTTCTTCACGTCCAACAATTTGGTCGCCGGGCCAATCTCCGCCTTTCACCAGGACATCAGGGAGGAACCGCGCGATCACTTCGCGGGGCGTCAAATTATCGAAAATCACAACGGCGTCCACGGATTCCAGAGCGGCGAGAATTTCAGCGCGTTCGCGCTCGGAGATAACCGGGCGCCCTTCCCCTTTTAATTGGCGGACGCTGGCATCGCTGTTCAGGCCGACGATGAGGATGTCTCCCCGTTCGCGCGCGAGCTCGAGGCTGCGGATATGGCCGGGATGGAGAAGGTCAAAGCAGCCGTTGGTAAAGACGACGCGGCGGCCGTTGCGTTTCTCGCGGCCAAACCGCAAAATCGCTTGCTCAAGTGTCAGGACTGCCGAATTCAAAGGGTCTCCAAGCGGGCCAGAAAAAACGAAAGTGATATCCGTTAAAAGGGTAGTTTATCACGCGCGGGAGGTCCGCGCCCGCGGGCCGGGAGCGGGGTCGTGGGTCAGTCTCCGATTACGCGACTAGCCGGGCACTAGAGCAAAATCGTGATAAATTCTGTTGCACAATGTTCAGTCTGGAAGATAAACGCTGGCAAAACCTTGGGAGGGTATCGCACCTCGTTCGACCCGCGCCCCCTGCTTTCAGACCTAGAAACCAAGAAGAATGCGAAGGCTACTTGGCATGAATTATGGGAGGGGCTGCACCATCAGGGAGACGTTGGTGCGGCATCGTACGCTGCGGTTCCTCATCTGGTGAGAATCTATCGCAAGCGCGGGATAATTGACTGGAACATTTATGCGATAGTTGCTGTCATCGAGCTAGCCCGGGACGATGGGAAAAATCCCAAGGTGCCGAAGTGGTTGGAGGATGATTATTTCCAATCAATTCGAGGCCTCGCCGAGGTTGGTGCAGTTGAGGTCTTACAAACGAAGAACCCTGAGGAGATTCGAGCAATACTCAGCATCCTTGCGATTTCCGCGGGTGCTCGAACCCATGCAAAGTTCCTCATAAATTATTCCGCCGAAGAGTTGCTGGAAATGGAAAGGCTAGCTTTGGAAGTCGAACCCTAGTTTCCGGTAATTTCTGCCGACAACATAGGCTCAGTGCCTGGTAACGCG
>DATNLB010000697.1:0-6224 GCA_035603095.1 Candidatus Acidiferrales bacterium | reverse complement strand
TGTTTCAACCCTGTAGGGACTCTGTGCCCGATATCTCTTCTCAAACTCTTCGCGCGTGCACATCGTGCGGATATCCGTAATGCGATCCACCGCCAGAATCCCATTCAGATGATCGATCTCGTGCTGCAGCAGTTCCGAGAGGTTCCGTTCCTCCCCCGCGTGGATTTCGCGCTCCGCCCCGCTCAGATCCTGATACGCCACGATGATCTCCCGGTGACGCTCCACCTGCATGAAAATTGACAAGAAACTCAGGCACGCGTCCCACACCACTATTTTTTCCTTGCTCCGTTCGGTGATCACGGGATTTACGAGCGGCCAGGGCTCTTCACCCGGCAGCCGCAAAAAAATAACTCGCAAATTCGCGCCAATTTGAGGCGCCGCAATCCCGCGCCCGTATCCCGTCGCGTTCCGCCAATACGCCAGCGTATCCGCCAGGTCGTCCACCAGCGCAAAAATTTCCGGCGCCGCCGGATTTTCTACGCGCTTCGCCACCTCGCGCAACCCCGGGTCCCCCAATTGCAAGACTGTCCGTATCGCCATATCCGTCTTTCTCTTTCTGCGTTGGTCTTTTTGCTTTCCCCTCTCTCCAATCTTCTCAATGTTCTCCGTGCACTCCGCATTGAAATGTCTTACGGTCTTTCCCACCTCCCCGATTCTCCCGCTCGGAAGACCGCCTCGATCACTGCCATGTTCGCAATCGCATCTTCCAGCGGCACCGGTACCTCGCTTCCCTCCCGAATCGCCCGCGAAAACGCATCCCCCTGCACCGTATACTGATCGCAAACCGGAATCGTTTCCGTTCCAATCCCCCCGCCAAATACATCGCGTCCATCATCTATAAAAAGCTGCGTGGGCCTGTCGTTCGGCGCATTAAACGGAATTTCCATCTCGATTCGCCCTTTTGTCCCCAGGAACTGCATCCGTTGGTACGGCACCATTTGCGTACTGCACGTGAACACCGCTTGCCCCGGCGGAAAATCCAGAATCACAGAAGCCAGTCGATCCGTCTTGAAGTCCGGATCTCTCTCAATCAGTCCAGCTACACGCGCCGGCTCCTCTCCAAAAATAAATCTCGACGTCGTAATCGGGTAACAACCAATATCCATCATGCCGCCCCCGCCCCACTCTACTTTGTTCCGCACGTTCTCAGGATCACGGTTGAAATAGCTGAACGCCCCCACGATCGCTCGCAACTCCCCGATCACACCCTTGTGAATCAGGTCGCGCGTCCTCAGCCATTGCGGGTGCGTCTTCACCATGAAGGCCTCGCCGATCTTCACGCCGCAGCGCTCTCGCACCGGCAGCAGCGTTCTTGCCTCCGCCACCGTCAAGCTCAGCGGCTTCTCGCACAGCACGTGCTTCCCGGCCTCCGCCGCATTCATTGACCACGGCACGTGCAAGTGATTCGGTAGGGGATTGTAGACCGCTTCAATCTCGGTGTCGGCCAACAGCTCTTCATACGACCCGTACGCCTTCGGTATTCCCAGCTTCCTGGCGGCTTCCTTCGCCTTCTTCAAATCTCGCGACGCAATCGCCGCGATCTCACTCCATTCTCCCTTCTGCATTCCCGGAATCACTTTCTTCGTCGCAATCGACGCCACCCCCAGCACTCCCCACTTTACCTTGCCCTGTTTCACCATCCTCCCCTCCGTTTCACTGCCCACTTCTATCATGCCTTTCCGCCCCCTCCAACTATTCCAGTGCATCTGGAGTCGCGGCTTGTGCCAGCGGCGGGCTCACGCGAAAGAAAACCTAAGGAGGACAAAACATGTGCGCAAAGGAATCGCCAGCCTCTTCTTCGAGATGCTCGCTCTGAGTAGGCTTCCATCCGCCAACTGGGTGTCGGGACAAACACTTCCTACACGCCACGCTGAGGCCTCCTCCCGGCTGCCCGTGCTCCGGAGGTGCCGCAAAAGTATTGCTTTCGCTGTCCAAGTGCTTTGGAATAGAATACCTTCGTGGGATGATTCGTCTTCGCTCGAAGGATTCTGTATCGGCCTAACCCCTCTCGGACCGCGTCCTCCGACGGAAGCGCCAGCTTGTGGGGTATTCATGCGGAGCCATAGAGGGTTCTCTCTAATTGAGTTGCTCCTGGTTGTCGCTGTGATCCTGATCATCGCGGCCATCGCCGTGCCCAATTTTCTCAAGTCCCGCCTCCGCGCCAATGAGGCTTCCGCAGTCGCCTCCCTCCGCGTGATCAACACCGCCGCCGTTACCTATTCCATCACCTATCCCGACATGGGTTTCCCGGCGCAGTTGACTACTCTTGGCGGCGCAAATCCTTGTTCGGCCTCTTCTACGCAGGCCTGCTTGATCGATGACAGTCTTTCCCAGGGCAGCAAATCCGGCTACTCCTTCGTGTTGACAGGTGACGGCGCGGTTCCTTCGGTCTCCTACATCATCACGGGCACACCTCAGGCCATCGGCTCTTCGGGCCAGCGGATGTTCTGTACGGATCAGACGAGCGTGATCCACTATGATCCCAGCGGCTCCGGTTGCACCAACGCCAGCTTCGTCTTGGAGTAAGTTTTCCCACAATAATGGTTTAGAAGGCTGCACATCGAGGAAAAACCCGCGCGCCTAATCGGTACTCTGTCCTCTCGGACAGTGGACAGGTTTGCGCGGCCTGACCTTCGAACCGCAAAATACAGGGTTGACGCCCTACCCTTCAAAATTTAATCTGTCGCGAGTCGCGAACCAAGCCTCACGGTTCGTATTTGGTGCAAGTTCAGGTTCCAATCCGGACCGCAGGGCCTGTCCGCCGCTGGGGGATTTCCGCGGCGTTGCGTCTCCAGGGCGCGTGTCCCGAATGCGAGCTTCAGGGGGACTGATGCGAAAACAGAAGGGCTTTTCTTTAATCGAGCTGCTTATCGTCGTGTCGATCATTTTGATTATCTCTGCAATGGCAATTCCCAACTTTCTTCGTTCGCGCCTCCGTGCCAATGAGGCCTCCGCAGTCGCCTCGCTCCGCATGATCAACACCGCCGCCATTACTTATTCCATTACCTATCCCGACATGGGTTTCCCGGCGCAGTTAAGCAGCTTGGGCGGCGCGAGTCCTTGCGCGACAGCCACTTCGGCGCAGGCCTGCTTGATCGATGACACCCTTGCCCAAGGCACGAAGTCCGGTTACCTATTCGTGTTGACGGGTGACGGCGCTGTTCCTTCATTCAGTTTCATCATCACCGGCACACCCCAGGCGGTCGGCTCGACGGGCCAGCTGATGTACTGTACGGACCAGACTGGCGTGATCCACTATGACCCCACCGGTTCCGGTTGCACCAACGCCAGCCTCGCTCTGCAGTGAGATTTCCTGATCGGCAGATCCTCTAGCAATCTCTAAGTCGCTGGTCGCTTCGCGCGGCTGGAACAAAGATTCCTGCACCGTCTTTCACGCCCGCAGCATCAAATGAAAATCCGTGACGGCTGGCGAGGCCGCTTGCTCTTTCGCGCTCTAGGGGCGAATGGAAAGCGGAGAGCGGGTACCGCCACCGTTAAGCCAATTCCCGTGTTCCTCAATTCAAAGGAGGAAATCGGATGGAAAGCTCAGCCGCAAAACAGCAACCTATGGCAGGAGGTAGTATGGCTACTGCCGAACAAACGTATTTGCGCACCGAACTGGAACAACGCCGCGAGCGACTTCACGAGGCTTTGCACTCGCCCGCCGCCGATGCTTCCCTTTCTCAATTGCTGACGGCCGTGGACACTGCGCTGAGCCGCATCGATCAAGGAACATTTGGGCTCTGCGAGGAGTGCCACGACACCATTGAAACGGAGCGCCTGCTGGCCGATCCGTTGGTGCGATTCTGTCTCGACCACCTTACGAGCGCCGAACAGCGTGCCTTGGAGAGTGATCTTTCCCTGGCCGCACGCATCCAGCGCGGTCTCTTGCCGAAGCCCGGCCTGGCGCCAGCTGGCTGGGACGTGCGCTACCACTATCAGCCTGCCGGCATGGTCAGCGGCGATTACTGCGATCTTTTCGAAACAGACGGCGGCTTGCTCTTTATGCTCGGAGATGTTTCCGGCAAGGGTGTTGCCGCGTCGATGCTCATGAGCCACCTTCATGCAACGTTCCGCAGTCTCGCCGAAGCCGGTCTCCCGCTCGATCGCATGGTGGAAGACGCTAATCGCATTTTCTGCGAAAGCACACTTGCGGGGCAATTCGCGACTCTCGTCGTGGGACGAGCTGCTCACGATGGTTCGGTGGAGTTTGTCAGCGCGGGTCATCTTCCCGTGCTTCACATCCATGGTGACGGGGCAACGCCAAAGGATTCCACGGGAGTGCCTCTGGGGATGTTCTGTAACGCCCGCTTCCCTCTCCATCGGCTCGCACTGGCTCACGGGGACAGCCTGTTCCTATATACGGACGGTTTGACGGAGGCACGGAATCGTGCGGGTGCGGAGTATGGTCTCCACAGAATCCGCACGCTGGCGGCACAGAAGACAGGGATAGAATCAGCGGGGCTGATCTCTGAATGTCTCAAGGACCTGCTGATCTTTGGAGAGGGTTTGAAGCAGACCGACGATTTGACGCTTCTTGCTGTTCGGCGTGCAGAGTAAGCCGGAATTTCCTTTTTGCGCGGGTGCGGGCGCCCCGGCGTGCCGGCTTTTCTTACGTCTCCTCGTTCCCCCCTCATCTCTGGCCCTGTCCGTGTTGCGGGTCACCTGTGACCAGCCACGAGTCACCAGTCGCTTTCTTTCGATGCCCGTCCGTTTGCACCCAGTTGCAGGAGTGCTAGAATCCGAATGGAAACCCCATGACACCTGACAATTCACGTAAGACGCTCTACCAGAAAATCTGGGACTCCCACGTCGTTCGCGAAGAGCCCGGCCAGCCCTCCATCATCTACATCGACCGCCACCTCGTACACGAAGGCACTTCGCCCCAGGCTTTCGCGGGCCTCCGCGCCGAAGGCCGCAAGGTCCGCCGTCCCGATCTTACTTTCGCGGTGATGGATCATTCCGTCTCCACTACCGACCGCACGCTGCCCATCCTCGATAACGATGCCAAGCTCCAGTTTGACGCCCTCGAGAAAAACTGCCGCGAGTCCGGCGTTCGCCTCTTCGACATGAACAGCAAGAATCAGGGCATCGTCCACATTATCGGCCCGGAACTCGGCATCACGCAGCCCGGCCAGACCCTCGTCTGCGGCGATAGCCACACCTCCACGCATGGCGCGTTTGGCACGCTGGCTTTCGGCATCGGGACCAGCGAAGTCGAACATGTCCTCGCCACGCAGTGCCTCGTGCAGTCGCGCTCGAAGACGCTCCACATTCTCGTCCACGGCAAGCGCCCCCGGGGCGTCACCGCCAAGGACCTCATTCTCGCCATTATCGGAAAAACGGGCATCGCGGGCGGCAACGGCCACGTTGCCGAATACGGCGGCGAAGCCATTCGCTCCCTTTCCATGGACGGACGCATGACCGTCTGCAACATGACCATCGAAGGCGGCGCGCGCGCCGGCATGATCGCGCCGGATGAGACCACTTTTGCTTATCTCGATGGCCGGCCGTTTGTCCCGCGCGGCAAAGCGTTTCAGGAAGCCGTCGAGCGCTGGAAGCAACTGAAGACCGACGACGGCGCGAAATTTGACATGACCGTCGAGCTCCACGCCGAGCAGATCGCTCCGCAGGTCACTTGGGGAACAAACCCCGGCATGGTGACGAGCGTGACCGCGCGTGTACCTGATCCGCACGACTTCAAGGATCTCAACGACCAGAAGGCCACGGAGAGCGCGCTGAAATACATGGGCCTCAAAGCCGGCACGCCCATCGTGGATATTCCCGTGGACCGCGTCTTCATCGGTTCGTGTACCAATTCGCGGCTCGACGATCTCCGCGCCGCCGCGCATTTTGTGGAAGGCAAGCACGTGGCAAAAAACATCAAGCAAGCGCTGATTGTCCCCGGCTCACGCGGCATCAAGTCACAAGCCGAAAAAGAAGGTCTCGATAAAATCTTCACGGCGGCCGGATTCGAGTGGCGCGACGCAGGCTGCAGCATGTGCATCGGCATGAACGCCGACGTCCTGCCGCCGCACGAACGCAGCGCTAGCACCAGCAATCGCAATTTCGAGGGCCGCCAGGGCAAAGACAGCCGCACGCATCTCGTCAGCCCGGTAATGGCTGCCGCCGCCGCGATTGCGGGACATTTTGTCGACGTACGTTCCCTCGACGACGTTTCCTCCGTCGAGTAGGCTGGATGGACCATGCCGGTGGACACGCGC
>DATNLB010000289.1:0-7429 GCA_035603095.1 Candidatus Acidiferrales bacterium | reverse complement strand
GTTTTGGCATTCAAAAGGCAAGGGCCCGAAGCCGCAACGGTTGTGAATTTCAAATAAAACGGGGCGGAGGCCTTCAACGGCCCCGCCCCATTTCGACTTCGTGCAAGTTTTTCCCGGCCTTCGCCGAGACATCTGCTCAACCGCGTTGAGATTTTTCTCCGGCTTCGGCCTTACGCGCCGAGATCCTTCAGATCGTCCTTGGCTTGTTGCTCGGCGTTCTTGGCTGCTCCCTTTGCGTCGGCACTGGGACTCAGCTCATGTATCGCCTTTTTCAGGCTCTGGGCCTGGTCGGCGATTGCGCCCTTGCACCCGGACAGATCGGCGTTGGTGTGCACGCCCGTAACATTCGCGCGCAGGCAAACGAACTCCAATGCAAGATTGTAGCTGGCGTGGAGCGCAGCGAGGCATTCATTCAGCGCGGTGAAAGCCGCGCAAGCATCGGTGGCGTTCGAATTGGCCGGCAAAACACCCTGCGCCCGCAACTTCGGCGTCAGCTTTTTTTCGACGTCGCTCCTGCTGCCGTTCGAATCGGGGGAATTCTTGGAACCCTTGTCTCGCTTCACCCACTTGATGGGATTGAGGGAACGCGAGCTATGCGAGGCCGAGGAGCTCGAACTTCCCTGCGCCGCGGTGGATGCGCCCGCGCCCGCGGGACCTTGCGCCCCGGCGCGTTCCGCCCCAATCGTCATGGACAGGGAAACACCTAGAGTCATGAAAGCAACAACCAACGATGATCTTTTCATAGTCACTCCTATATTGAATGTATCGCGACAATTTTGGAGGCTGCGGGATGCGGCCTCGCTTTCTAGTAGGCCACGCGCGGACGCCGGGGAGAGCATTCGAATGCAGGGTACTACTCCAATCGGTCAAGCTGGCCTTACGAACAGGTTTCCTGGTCCGCCCGGCACTCTGCCCGGCTTTGGGAAAGCTTCGCTGGATCGAATTCGAATGCCAACGTCAGAGGGGCGGAAAATGGATCAGGATTTGATTCGGAGGAAAAGGCCGTAGAGCGTCATTCCCAGACCACCCAAGAAAAGCAGCGGCGAGAGGTAATCCGTCACCAGCGGCAGGACAAGGATGGGAAGCTGGATCGGCATGCTGTAGCCGCCCGCGAAGTAATGAATCACACCCGCGAGAAGCATGTAGAGCAGTCCCCGCCGGATTTGACGGCGACCGTCGGGACCTGCGCGACGAGACAATTGCACCTGCGGAACCGCCTCGCGGCAAAAGGGGCACTGCTTCAGACGCGCCGCCATGTACTTGCCGCAAAATGCGCAGCGTTGCGTGTCCGCGGCCTGTTTTCCAATAGCGTTCATGCGGCTGACAGGATCCTTCCTTCTCAGGCTAGGTTCGCAGTCCTAGAATCGTCAAGGGACATGATGAGCAAGTGTAAAGCACGGTACGAAAACGGCAGTAAAAGATTGGATATGGTTTCTGCCGCCCGACTAGCTTGCGGGTGCTCCACTCCTCTGCAAAGGATTCCCACTACCAGCTTAGACCGATTCGAAGCCCACATAGAGTATGCGTACCTTTTTGCTAACAGGCAGGCTCACGGGCAGAGTTCACATTCTCTTGATTCGTGTTACAAAATTGTCGAAGCTCCAAAGACCACCCTGATCTAGAAGCCCGCAGGGCAAATGTGAATGAGGGAGAAACGATGCCATATCCTTCCCGTGGAACAGCCAAACCTCTTTTCATCCTGCTCTTTGTAATCTTGCCGGCGCTCGCTCCCGCTGGATCGGCATTGGCGCAAGAGAAGAAGGTGGCACAACAGAATGGCGTGGATAACTCGAAGATGGGAGCGTACCGCGCCCTGGCGCAACACATCTATTCGGATTTCCAGAAGGGCGACTTGGCAGCGGCCGCGCTAATGGCGAAGGTCCTCGAAAGAGTGTGGGACAAAGCGGAAGACTATGGCGGAGATACGGCGCTTTCGAAGACCAATCATGGCCTGTTCGAACAGATCGACAAGGCTATGGACGATTTTATCTCTCCGATCACCGACGCGAAGGGCAAAGCATTGGATCCCGCCAAGGTAAAAGCTGCCTATAACGCGTACTTGGAAAAATTGAAGCTGGCGGACTAGCCCCACCGGTTATGCGTGTGACGCGAATACGGCCCGCTCCCGGACCTCTTTTAGTTTTCTCCAAGGCCTGCGGAGCGCCGTAAGCGAGTCGTCAATAAGTTTCCTTCCGTCGCCTACAGTTCGCGGAGGGCTGTGGCCACGGGACGGCTCGCGGCGCGGATGGCCGGGGGCATGCCGCCGAGGACACCCATGACCAGGGCGAAGAGAACGCCCATCCAAAGAAGATCAAAGGTGATCTTGAAGGCAAAGGCCAGGTTGGAAAAAGTCTGAAAATTCATAGTGCTGGTAGTCAAGCCGTTGAGGGGCAAAACGGCGAGGCAGCCAACGAGGCCACCAACAAAAGAAATCAAGAGGGCTTCAAAAAGAAAAGAAAAGACGACCGAAGGGCCCCCGAAGCCGAGCGCGCGCATGGTAGCAATTTCGCGGCCGCGTTCGGCGACGGCCGAGTACATGGTGTTGAGCGCGCCAAAAACCGCGCCAATCGCCATGATCAACGCGACGAACCCGCCAAGTATGGTGATGAGCTGGGTCATGCGCGTGGACTGCTTGGCGTAGTAGTCGATTTCGCGCGTTACGTCCACGTTCAAACGCGGATCGGTGGTCAGAGAGTCCCTCAGTTGTTGGAGGGCGGCAGGCGAAGTGAGGTGCACGGTAACGGACTGAGAAAAAGTGTCGGGACGCTTATAGGCGCCGTTCAGGAGGTGGGCGTCGCCCCAAACCTCGGAATCGAAGGCGCTTCCGCCGGCGTCAAAGATGCCCACTACTTGCCAACGCACGCTACCGAGCCCAATTGTGCTTCCCAGAGTTAAGCCCGAATAGGTCGCCTTGGCGTTTTTGCCGACGATGAGTTCGGACAGACCAGGCCGAAACATGCGGCCCTCTATGATTTTGACATTGCTGCGAATGGCAAAAACGTTTGGCGCGACACCGCGAAGCTCAACGTTGGCATCCGTGCCGGTGGAACGCAATGGAATCGGCGCCATCAGGACAGCCTCCGGTGTCAGCAAAGGGCCGTCGGCCCCACGAGCGATGCCCGGAGCATCCTGAATAATTTTGACCGAATCGAGCGACACTCCACTGGTCATTTCGGACGTGGCCCCCGCGCGGGTAATTAGCGCGTTGTCCACGGAGCCGGAAGAAACAAGGGTGGCCTTGAATCCGCGCGCGAGCGACAACATGGCAACGAAAACACCCACGGTTCCGGCAATCCCCACCACCGCAACGATTGTGGAGGTCCAGCGAGCTTTGACGCTCCGAACGTTGTAAACGAGTGGAATGGCCATTTCAGGCCCTCCTCAGCGCGTTAACGACGCGCATACGCATGGCGCCGATCCCAGGCAGCAAGCCGCTGGCAGCGCCAACGAAGAGGGCGAAACCAAGGCCAAGCGTCAGGAGCGACTTGGAAAGGATAAGCGGGGGCAGAAGGCCAGTGAGCGCCACGCCGATAACAGGGATGGCCAAGTAGGCCAGCGTCAAGCCTAGGAAGCCGCCAAAGAGGGCGATGACGATAGACTCTGCCAGAATGAAGAAAAGGACGGCGCGCCCGGAAAAGCCGATGGCTTTAAGGACGGCCAGTTCTGAGGTGCGCTCCCGCACAGAGATAGCCATGGTGTTGCCGGTGACCAAGAGTAGCGTAAAGAAAACGACGCTGCCGATAGTGAGGATTAAGAGCTCGATGTTTCCGAACTGCTTGACGAAATATGCGGCGAAGGCGGATTCCGTCTCGGACTTGGTCTCAAACGACGAGTTAGCAAACTTTTCGTCAATAGCCTTGGCGACGCGGACGGCGTCATCAGGGCTATCGAGCTTGACCACGTACCATCCGGCCGTGCTCTTGATGACGGCTGGAGCGTTCTCGTCAAAGTATTTCCACTGCAGCCAAAACTGGCTCTCGTCGCCACCGGGACGTTCGCTGTGATAAATGCCGTCGAGATTGAACTCCCAAGAGCCGGCGCCATAGAGGGTAGTCTTGATCGGGATGCGATCGCCGATTTTCCAGTGGAACCGCTCGGCCGTGCGGGCGCCGGCGATAGCGCCCTGGCGGTCTTTCAGGAAATTGTTCCACTGCTCGTCAGGCACCACAAGCTCCGTCATCACCTTACGTTGATTTTCGGGGTCGATGACAAACTGTGGAAAGAAGTTCTTTTCATCCTGATAGACACCGCCGAACCAGTGATTGTGGGTGACCGCCTTTACGCCGGGAATGGCAAGGATTTTGTCGCGGTGGGAGATCGGCATTAATTGCATTAGACCGATGCGGCTGACGACCACCAGGCGGTCCGCGCCCGCGATTTCCGTGCCGCGGCTGAAGGCGCTCTTCACCACGGCAAGAAACGTGAAGAGAACCAGAGCGATGGCAAAAGACCCGATGGTGAGGATGAGGCGAACCTTTTTGCGGAACAGATTGGCGAGGACCAAGCGGCTGAATTTCATGCTGCACCTCCGGCCATTACTGGTTGCTTGGATTTTCCGCCTTCGATGAGCACGCCCTTTTCCAGGTGCAGTGTCGTGTGTGCGCGCGCGGCGACAACCGGGTCGTGCGTGACCATCAGAATCGTTTTCTTGTACTTGCCAACCAGCTCGTCAATCAGCGCCATGATTTCGTCGGCGCTCTTGCGATCCAGGTCACCGGTGGGCTCGTCGCAGAGAAGGAAGGTGGGATCGGAGACGATAGCGCGAGCAATGGTGACGCGCTGCTCCTGTCCGCCGGAGAGTTGGCGCGGATAATGGTGCATGCGGTCCGCGAGATTGACGACGCCGAGAGCCGTTTCCACGTGCTTGCGGCGCTCGGACTTGGAAAGCTTCGTCAAGAGCAGCGGCAGCTCGACGTTTTGAAACGCTGTGAGCACGGGGATGAGGTTGTACATCTGAAAAATAAAACCGACGTGTCGGGCCCGCCACTGTGTCAGCTTGCTCCCCGACATGTGCGTGATTTCGTCACCGTCGACCGTGATGCTGCCCGCGGAGGGGACATCCAGACCACCGAGAAGATTGAGCAGAGTGGTCTTTCCGGAGCCGCTGGGGCCCATGAAGGCGACAAAGTCGCCTTTGTCCACGTCGAGGTTCAGGCCCTGCAAAACCTGAATCTTCTCGCCGCCGCGGCTGTAGGTCTTGTTCAAACCGCGGACTCGGATGAGGCTCGATGAATCGTCTCGTCCATCGACTCGGATCATGATTGGCTCCTATTGACGGATTTCAATTTTGTCACCATCATGCAAACTTTCAGGCCCTTTGACGACCAGCGAGTCGCCAGGGGTGACGCCCGCCAGTATCGCGACGTCCGTTCCGCGATCCATGCCGAGGCTCACGGCGCGGCGTTCGACTCTTCCATCGCGAACCAGGAAAACAAAAGAAGCATTTGCATCGGAGCGCACCGCGCCCTTGGGGATGAACGCCACCGCCTGCGGCCCCTTGTCTTTGCTCTTGTCCTTCGCCACGGGCTGCTCATTCTCCAGGAAAGCCACTTTCACCCCCATGTCCGGCAAAATGAAATCGTATTTTTCCAGGTTCAGGATGGTGATACGCACTTTGACGGTAGCCTTCTGGCGGTCGGCCGTAGGGATGACGGTCCGCACTTTAGAGGGAATCGGCTTGTCCGGATAGGCATCCAGAGTCGCCGTAACCTGCTGGCCGTTTTCGACGCGCGCAATGTAAGACTCGTTGACGTCGACTTCGATTTCGTTGGATTTCATGTCCACAATCGTGGCAATGCCCGTGCGCGTAAAGCCGCCACCGGCGGAATTGGGTGAGACCATCTCACCAACTTGCGCGTCCTTGGAGACGACAATGCCCGCAAACGGTGCGCGAATGGTGCAATTGTCCACAGCCTGCTGCGCAACGCCGATGCGCGCTTCGGAGGCCGCCACCTGTTGCTTGGCGAGCTCAATTTTGGCTTTAAGACTGTCCGCCGCCGTCGAAGCGTTGTCGAGGGCTTCCTGCGTCTGGACGCCAGCTTTCTGCAACTGCTCAGCACGGTGTAACAGAATCTGCGCGTTCTTAAGCTGAACCTCGTAGTCGGCGATCGCGGCTTGAGAAGCGTCGCGGTCGGCTTTGGCGGAATCGAGAGAGCGCCGGACGTCGGAGTCATCGAGGGTGGACAGGAGTTGGCCCGCAGCAACACGGGTCCCTTCGTCGAAGAACACGCCCGTGACGCGCCCGGTAATCTTGGCGGCGATGGTGGCGCGGCGGCGGGGCGTGATATAGCCGCTGGCATTCAGCGCGGTCTGCCGGCCCCCCGCTTCGGGCTTCGCGGCGGTGGCGACCTCTACCACGGGCTTCTGACTACGCAACGCATAGGCGCCCGCCACGATGCCGGCAAAGATGAGCACGGGTATGGCTGCGTACACGACGCGTTTGCCCATGCCGGAGCCCTTGCGCTGGCCCTCCCCAATGCGCAACGAGCCCAGGTCGTGTTTTGGTGAATTCGCTGGAGTCGCCATCTACACCACTGCTCCTATTGATGGAAAATATTCTGTAAACGCTCAGTATAAGATCTTACGGATGGACGAAGCCAAAAATTTCACCGCCGGCCAATCCAAGACTCTTAGTAGGACTATTGTAGCGTGCAAGGTCAAGTTTAGGGGTGCTCCTTTTGCGAGCCCCTTTGGCAATTAGTTTTGGATGCTTCTGCCAAGTCTTTGGGCACTGGGTATTTGGCATGGGAGAAGGAGAAATTCGTTGGCAAAATCACTGCTTGACAGAGCGGCCAGCAAGTCATATTAAGGAGCTTCTGCGCGACACGCGGTTCCGTATTTTTCGCAGATGGGGGTCCCCCTATGAACCCTACCCGCCGTGATTTCCTGAAGTTGACGACAATTGGCGGAGCTGCAGCCGCGGTGTTTGGCTTCGATTTGAAGCCGGCATACGCGCAGTTGCGCACGCTTAAGATTGCCAGGGCGAGCGAGACACGCTCGACGTGCCCGTACTGCGCGGTGGGCTGCGGCACCATCATCTACACGATTGGCGACCGCGCCAAGAATGTGACTGCGCAGGTGGTGCACGTCGAGGGCGACCCCGATCATCCGACCAACCGCGGCACGCTGTGCCCGAAGGGTTCGTCGCTGCAGCAAGAGATCATGAACGACCGGCGTTTGCTGAAGCCTCTCGTGCGCCGGCCGGGTGGCACCGAATGGCAGGACATTTCGTGGGACGATGCGATCGGCGAAATCGCAGCACGGGTGAAAAAGACGCGCGATGAAACTTTCGTCGAGAAGGACGCGGCGGGACACACGGTGAACCGGCTGGAATCGGTCGCATGGATCGGCGGCTGTACCGATACCAATGAGTTTAACTATCTGGTTGTGAAAGCGATGCACGCCCTGGGGGTCGTGCATTTAGAAAACC
>DATNLB010000153.1:0-2233 GCA_035603095.1 Candidatus Acidiferrales bacterium | reverse complement strand
GCGCGTGTTGCTGCTCATGGCTCACAACGGCCTCACGCACGGCTCGCTGCGCACGACACACGCGCGGCATGAAACGCCGGGCCGCGCCATCGTCGTGACAGGCATCGCGGCCGTCGCTCCCGTGGCTGCTTTGGCGGCGCGCGGCGCCAGCGGGCTGGATGTTTATGGCTGGATGGGTTCGCTGGCCACCTACGGATTCATTGCGGCTTATGCCCTGGTCTGCGTTGCGCTTCCGGGTTACTTGCGCGAACGCGGGGCGTATCGTCCCGGAGTGCGGATCATCCCGTGGCTCGCGTTCACGGCCATGTTGCTGGCGCTCATGGGCAATCTCTATCCGGTTCCCGAGGGACCCTACGGGAAGCTGCCATACATTTACTTGGCCTACTTGTGCGCGGGGTTGTTCTGGTTTCTCGTGCAAAGGCGCAGCAAGCAAACGGAGCCTGCGAAGCGCTAAGACTTTTGCTCCGTGTACAGCGGTACGGTAAGCAACTCGATTCGAATCAACGTGAACAGCCGGAAAGCTGAAGTGTAGCCGCGGCCATTTTTGCTGCCTACCTGACGATTTGCCTATCCTCGCCACTTTTCTGCCCGGCCTGGGGTTTCTTGGACCGTCGAGTTTTCCACAGGAGGTGAAAAACAAATCGGCGCAAATCAAAAATTTCATTACTATTCCGAACGAAAATGGAATAGTTTCTTTCAAACATTTTCATTCTGTCCGCAGGGCCTGGCGAGGCCGCGAACGTCGCTTTCATAAACCGCAGTTCCGCGAGAGTCTTGGGGGATTTTATCGGCCAAGTGTATCTCGGCAAGTTTAGGAGGCCGTTTCGATGACTAGAAACAAGAAAGCCGCATCGTCCGTCTTCTTCGTAGCTTCCTTCCTCTGTTGCTGCGTCCAGTTCCTCTCCTCCCCTGTGCGAGCGCAGCAAACCCTTGGCGGAATCACCGGCACGGTTACCGACTCTTCCGGCGGCATTCTGCCGAGCACGACCGTGAGCCTGGTGAACGACCAGACCAAGCTGAGCCGAACGCAGACTACCAACGCGAGCGGCATCTACGATTTTGCAAACCTACCCATCGGCAGCTACACGCTCACTTTCACTCACGAGGGATTCGAAACGCAAAAAATGCCGTCCATCGTGGTCCAGGCCGACCGCACGGCGACGGTCAACGCGACACTTAAGGTTGGCCAGGTGGGCACGACGGTCACGGTGGAAGCCAGCCCGCTGATGAACGCGGTGGACACCACGAACGGTTACATCCTGGAAAAAGATCAGATTGAGTCGGTTCCCCTGCCTACGGGGAGCTTTACCGGCATCGCTATTCTCTCGCCTGGCGTAAACGCGGAACTTTCCGGCGGGACGGGCGTGAACAATGGACTGGGAAATCAGCCCATCTGGGCCAACGGCCAGCGCGATACCAGCAACACCTTCATGATGAACGGCGTCGACGCCAGCAACCTGTTCAATGGGAAAAGTACCAGCTCGGTGGCTTCCGCTCGTATCGTGAACAACACCGGCATCGGCGGTGCTGCCAGCCTCTCCAGTACGACCGCGGAACCCATCCAGAGCACGGCATCCCCTTATCTGGCGATCGGCCAGGCTCTCCCCACTCCCGCTCCGGAAACCATCCAGGAATTTCGCGTAAACACTTCCATGTACGACGCGCAGCAAGGCTCCACCAGCGGCGCACACATTGACATCAGCACGGCTTCCGGAACGAACGATATCCACGGCAGCGCCTATGTCCACCGCGGAACCGATGCTCTCAACGCCGCGCCTTTTTTCTACAACGCTGACCCCAATATCCCCGCAAGCGATAAGGTTCCGGAAATGCATCGCTACACTGCCGGCGGCGCTTTCGGCGGCCCGCTTGTCAAAAACAAACTTTTTGGCTACCTCAGCTTCCAGCACACCCATGATTCCGATCAGGAGATCGGCAGTTCGCGCGTGGCCGTGCCGCCGGGACTGACCGACGACCGCAGCGCCGCTGCCTTGGCGGCGCTAATCAACGGCACCACCTCCTCGACATACCCGGCCCTTCCTTGTAATTTTCCTTCCTCCGCTCAGGTCAATCCGACAGTCGGCACTGCCCCCGGCGACATCAACCCCATCGCCTTCGGCCTGCTCAACTACAAACTTGCCAACGGTCAATTCTTGATCCCTTCTGCCAGCACCAATCCCGCGGTGAATCCCATCAGCATCAACTTTCCGGAAAACGCCTTCACGGTCGGCAC
>DATNLB010000415.1:0-5151 GCA_035603095.1 Candidatus Acidiferrales bacterium | reverse complement strand
GCCTGGCAAGGCTCAACCAGGAGGTAGTTGAATGCTAAGCAAGCGAGTGGTTTTGGTGGTGGTTGCGGTAGCTTGTCTGCTTACTTTGGTTCCGTCGGCGGTGATGGGGCAGGCGTCCTCCACGGGGAGCGTGAACGGCCTTGTTACCGATCCCACAGGCGCGACAGTTGTCGGAGCCACGGTCACTCTTACAGACAAGGCCACGAATAAGGCTCAAACGACAAACACGAACGACGCAGGGCGCTACGCTTTTCTCAACGTTTTCCCCGGCACTTACGACATCAGGGTCACAATGAAAGGTTTTCGCCAATTGGCGGTGCCCGGCCAGGAAGTTGTCGTCGGCCAGGTGCTCACTGTTAACGCCAAACTGGAATTGGGCGCTATGGCCGAGATCGTGGAAGTAAAGGTCGCGCAGGGCGCGGAATTACAAACGGAAAACGCAACCATGGGGAGCACGGTCTCTAACGATATTCTGCTGGCCATGCCGAACCTCGATCGTGACGCATCCGCGCTCCTGACCTTGCAGCCTGCTACCAGCCCCGCCGTTAATAATCTGCCCGGCGGAAGCGACATCTATGGAGGCCAGGTAGCCGGGTCCATGAGCGATCAGAATACGTACATGCTGGACGGAGGCAATATCACCAGCGACCTCGAAGGCGACAACAACTACGTGAACAACGGAGTAGGCGGCAGGGGCGCCATCCCCACGCCAGCCGAGAGCATTGAGGAATTCAAAGTTGCCACCAACAATCAGACCGCGGACTTCTCCTCCTCCGCCGGCGGCCAGGTGATGATGGTGACCAAGCGCGGCACGAACAAGTTCCACGGCTCTGCCTACGAGTTCTTCCATAACCAGTCGCTTAACGCCAACGATTGGGCCAGCAATCGCCTCCATGAACCCCTGGTGAAGTTCCACGATAACCGCTTTGGAGGCGGCGTGGGCGGGCCCCTGCTCCCCGGCAGGCACTTGGGTGGCAAGACTTACTTTTATGGCTTCTACGAGGGCCACCGCTATCCGGGAATAGCGGCATTCGATGAGTGGACCGTTCCATCCGCGCTGATGAGGCAGGGCATCCTGCAATTTCTAGACTCCACCGGCACGGTCCATCAGGTCGACTTGAAGACTTCGAAGGCTTGCAATGTGACAGCCACGAACCCGACGGGAGCCTGTGATCCCAGAGGGATTGGCGTTAGCCCGGTTGTTTTGCAGCTATGGTCCCTCGTGCCGCTTCCCAACGATCCCACTGGCGCCGGCGACCACCTCAACACTCAGGGTTTTCGCGCTCCCCTCGCTCTTCCGGTTAAGGATAACTACGGAGCAGTGCGCCTCGACCACGACTTTAGCGACAATTGGCGGTTCACTGGTTCCTATCGAATTAGTAAGGAGGTAGCCCCCAGCGCCAATCAGATTGACATCGGAGGGATACTGCCGGGGGACAGACTAGGCGTTCCCGCTGCCTCTTCGAGTAATCCATCCAATCCGCGTTACGCGGTGCTAGGCCTGAATGGCACCATTACGCCTCGTCTGGTCAACGAGTTCCACGTGAGTTACATGCTCAACAGCTGGGGCTGGCAGAGGCAAGGAGTAACGAATGCGATCTCCGGCGTGCCTGCTGGGCTTGAGTTTGCAGACACCCATTTTGGCTGCATGTGCCCGATGAACATGGACACGCAGGACGCCCGCAAGCGGGTCTGGGACGGGCATGACTGGACCTACAACGACACCCTTAGCTGGGTCAAGGGTACCCACTTCCTGCAATTCGGCGGCAGCATCGTTCACTGGTGGGACCACCACGTTCGTGACGACCAGGTGGTTGCGGGCTTGCCGGAATTGGTCTATCAGCTCACCAAGGCCACGGGGTTGAAAACCTCTGCCGACAACAGGCCGGTGGGGCTTCCCAGCTCTAGGAACGGCACTTGGGATACTCAGTACGCTCAGACTCTGGGCATTCTCGGGACGGGCGCGCAACTCTTTGTCCGGGGTGGGAGTGACTTCCATTTGACCGGTGCCAAGAGCTTCCAAGACACTTCCCTCATCGACAGTTACACCCTGTACTATAACGATACATGGAAAATGCGGCCGAGCATCACTCTCAACTACGGCTTGGATTGGGGCGTTCAAATGCCGCCTTACGAAGTCAACGGCGTCCAGGACTTTATGGTGGACTCGAGCGGCGCCGTTATCACCACGCAGCAGTATCTCCAGAACACGGTCAACGATGCATTGAAGGGGCAGGTTTACAACCCCGTCCTCGGGTTTGAACCCATAGGCGCCGTGGGCGGTCATCCCAAGTATCCTTTCAACCCTTGGTACGGCGGTTTCAGCCCGCGCGTTTCCGTGGCGTGGAATCCGAAGTTCCAATCTGGATTCCTGCAACGCGTGTTTGGCAACGGTAAGACCGTATTTCGCGGCGGTTACGCTCGCATGTATGACCGGAACAACGGCGTTGACCTGGTGCTTGTGCCCCTGCTGGGGTACGGCTTCGGCCAAACCATCCGGTGCAACGGCGCTGGCGTCAATGGGGCCTGTAACGGTGGAGGTGGTACCACTCCGACTACTGCGTTCCGCATTGGGGTGGATGGCACCACGGGACCCTTTCCGGCCGTCCAGCAAACCCTGCCCATCCCCGCGGAGCCCGGCATCAATTCTGCCCCCGCTTCTAACGTCTCTTTTCTCGATAACAACTGGCGGCCCGGAGCGAACGATCAGTTTAGCGTCGGCATCCAGCGCGAATTACCAGACAACATGATCCTGGAGGTGGCTTGGGTGGGCAAGTGGTCCAAACACCTTTACCAAGGCCTTGACCTGAACAACGTCCCCTGGATGTTGACACTGGGGGGACAGAGTTTCGCCAAGGCGTATGCAGCCCTCTGGAATGCCGATCACAACAAAACCCCAATTGCCCAGGTTGCCCCCCAACCCTTTTTCGAAAACGCCCTCTTGGGCTCACCCCTCTGCGTGGGCTTCGCGAACTGCTCCGCCGCTGTCTTGGCAAATGAAGGGGCCGCCGGGACCGGCAACATCGGCACCGAGAATGTGTATGGAATGTTTCAGGACTTAGATAGGGGAGTGAATTGCTCTCCTGCTTGCCCGTTCACCGCATTTGGGGGCAAACCGGCCCTCCCTGCCGATCTCCAGGGCTACAACTCCATGCTCGGGAACACTACTTTGGGATTCTCCAACTACCAGGCGGGGATTGTCAGGCTGCAGAAGCGCGCTGGCCACGGCCTGACGATGAACGCCAACCTTACCTGGTCCCACACGCTAGCGACTGTGGGGATCAATCAGGAGTACACGCAGGCCAACCCCTCCGTTCCGTTTGACCTGCGCTTCGACTACGGACCGGCTCCCTTTGATACGCGGTGGGTGTTCAATACCTTCGGGGTTTACGAGTTGCCTTTCGGTAAGGGTAAGCCCTTCGCAAGCCACAACGCCATCCTGGACAAGGTGATCGGTGGCTGGTCGTTCAATCCCATCTTCCAGTGGAACAGCGGCCTGGTGCAGGAGACCTACACTGGTTCTTGCGACGAGTTCGGGCAGGGGAACGTGCCGTTCTGCTCCGGTTTTGCGCCTATGCAAGGGGTAAACCTGAGCAGCATCAGTCGCACTGCCCACTTCGGGGTTACGTCCACGGGCGGCGTCGGCAGCAATGGCGATGCCAGCAACGGCGGAGCCGGCGTCAACATGTTTGCTAACCCTCAAGCGGTGTACAACATGTTCCGGCCGGTAATCCTGGGCCAAGACGGCCGGGCCAACGATCTCGGCCCGCTCTACGGCCAGCATCGCTGGAACCTGGACTTTTCCGTCACTAAGACGACTAAAATCACCGAGCAGGTCGGGTTCACGTTTTACGCCGAGTTCTTCAATGGCCTCAATCACATGGAGTTTCAGGATCCGGGTCAATACGGCGCCGGCGGGCTGAATCTCCAAGATCCATCATCTTTTGGGGTGTTGAACAGCCAATTCAACAAGCCGCGGAATATTTATTTTGGCCTGCGGGTTTTCTTTTAAAAACGGGTAAAATCCAACATAACCTCAGAGGGCCGGTTCGCCGGCCCTCTTTTCTTGTCTGGGAGCGTGGTCCCGCCCGCTGTTCACTTTCCTCCTGCCGTTTCCATTCTGTCGCGTGACTCCAGCATATTGGGCAGCTTCTTCGCCGGAAGACTGCTTCAGCGGCCGTTGGAGTAGTACTTCACATCGACAGATTCGTACATGGTGGCGGCGGCGGCGTGAGTTTTTTCGTAGGCGGTGATCTCGGGCTCATGCAGCATGGTTGTGCCGATGTCGTCCAGGCCTTTCAGTAAAACCTCTTTGCGTGACGGGGCAATTTCAAATTTGAAAATGAGGCCGTGTTTGTCGGCGATGGTCTGGTTCGGAAGATTGACGGTCAGCGAATAGCCTTCTTCTTTTTCGGTGCGCTTGAAGAGTTCGTCTACCTGCTCTTCAGGGAGCGTGGCGGGCAGGATGCCGTTCTTGAAACAATTGTTGTAGAAAATGTCCGCGTAGCTCGGCGCGATGACCACGCGGAAACCGTAGTCCTTCACGCCCCACGGCGCGTGCTCGCGGCTCGATCCGCAGCCGAAATTGGCGCGCGCCAGCAAAACCGATGCGCCTTTGTAGCGCGGGAAATTCAGGACGAATTCCGGATTGGGTTTTTCGCCGGGGAGATAGCGCCAATCGTAAAAGAGGATGCGGCCGAAGCCTTCGCGCGTGAGCGCCTTCAGAAATTGTTTCGGCACCATCTGGTCCGTGTCGACGTTGACGCGGTCGAGCGGCATCACCATGCCAGTGTGCGTTGAGAACGGTTGCATGCGATTCAGTCTCCCAAAACTTGAAATTTCTCAATTTCTGCAAATCCAGACCAATAGGCAGCGCTCTTGTCTCTCTTTCCATCCGAAAGATTCGTGGAAATCAAAACGTAAGTAATACCGCAACAAGGCTCGGGCTCGGCACAAACGGTCAGCTCGTGCAGACGAATTTCAAGCGATTCTCCCCCTGCAAGCTCGACGCGCATTCTTTTGCTGACGTGCCCCTGATTCAATCCGCGCGTGTCCACCGGCATGGTCCATCCAGCCTACTCGACGGAGGAAACGTCGTCGAGGGAACGTACGTCGACAAAATGTCCCGCAATCGCGGCGGCGGCAGCCATT
>DATNLB010000553.1:0-5802 GCA_035603095.1 Candidatus Acidiferrales bacterium | reverse complement strand
GACGATGTGAAAGTGCGGAATCAGTTGCTCGACGAGTTCAACATCGAAATCGCCGGGGGTTTCGGGTCAGTGAAGGGAAAAATCTGGCGCGTGGGGTTGATGGGCTACTGCAGCCAAAAGCCGTTCGTGCTGCTGTTCCTGGCGGCGCTCGAGAAGTGCTTGCTCGATCAGGGATTCCGCGTGCCGAGCGGCGCGGGCGTGGGAGCGGCGATTCGCAGTTATTCGCAGGTAGAGACCGCAACGGCAGTCAGCAGGTAAGAAGGAACGAAACGCGGAAGCAAGGATGTAAGGAAGCGAAGAAATAAGGGATAACGCAAATAAGGAACAAAATATCCCTTCGAATTTTTTTCCTTACTGAAAACTTAGGCACTGATAACTGAGAACGGTTCCAGAGGAGCGCACGTGACAGCACGCCCAGTACTTGCAAATGCCGGCGCGATGAGCCAGTTCATCGGCGCCTTTGAAGTGACTTCCAAGTTGACTGGGCAAACATATCAGTGCCGCTTTTCGCATATGTGGAACGCCATTGCGACGCGGCACGCGGACACGATTGACACGAAGTTTTTTGTCGATGGCCAGGCCCATGTTGTCGGGCTAGCACACACCGCGTTCGTGAAGTTTCGGGAAAAGGCGCGGCGCGACTTGACCGACCGCGAGGCGAGCTTTGTCGCCGCGGAGTATTTGCGCGAGCGGCTCGAAGAAGAGGATGTGCGGCCGCTCTATGACGTGGCGCACGACGATGTCCTGCGCCTGATCGCGCAGGTCGGCATCAAGTAGAGATCATCAACAGCGGATTTCGAACAGGCGGGCTTCGGCGCGCCTGTTTTTTTTGCGGCGATCAGTCGCCGGGTTCGGCGTGGAAAGAGGCGAGCGTCGGATGGCGGAGGCCGTCGCGGCGAATGAAATGAATGACCAGGAGCATAAGCAGCGCGCCGCAAACCATGACGGCGACGGCGATTTGCAGACCGAGCTGCAGGTCGTGAAGATCAGAGATTTTGCCGACCACTTGAGGGCCAAGGCCGCCCACCAGTTGCGTGGCAAACATGTACACGCCGACGGAAGTGGCGTGCGCCCGGCGGGGCATCATGTCGTGAAGAACGGCGGTGACGGGGCCGTGATACCAGGACATGAAAAAGCCGGCAATGAAGAGGCCCATAAGCACGAATTGTTTCTCTTCGGACTGGATGGCGAGCAATAAAAACGGGGCCGCCAGAAGAAATGCGGCGGCAACGGCGATGATGCGGCCGTAGGCCAGGCGTTTCTGAAGCTGGTCCGCGACCCAGCCGCCCATGAGGACGCCGCACACCAGTGAGAGGAGAGCAATGAGCGCGAGCGAGACAGAGGCTTCGCGCAGACTGAAATCCTTATAGTTAACGGCGAAGTCGGTTCCCCAGGTAAGTAGAGAGACGCTTGCAAAAGTGATGCAAATGCCCGCGGCAGTCATGGAAACGAAAGCGGGGACGCGGAGAAGCCGGGCAATCGGAACGACGTCACAACGAGGGCCGCGGGGCGGTTCGTCAATCCAGAAAAGAGCGATGCCAGGTACAATTCCCGCGAACGCCACGATGAACAAGGCGGCCTCCCAGCCATAACGTGGCCCGATGATGCCACCGAGAGCCTGGCCGGACGCTCCGCCCAGTAACATCCCGGAAGCAAAGATGGATTGCGCAAAGGCGCGGCGTTCCTGCGGAAAGCCGCCGGAAATCATGGATTGGGCGGCAGGAGCGTAAGCGGCTTCCCCGAGGCCGACCATGGCCCGAGCGATCAGAAAAAAAAGAAAAGTGGAGACCAGCCCGCCGGCGAACGTCGCGATGCTCCACAACAAGATGCCAATGGCGATGATGGCCTTGCGGCTGAAACGATCGGCTAAGAAGCCGAAAGGTATACTGCCGGCGGCCAGGACGACGAGGAGAAAAGTTTGCAACGAGCCGAGCTGGGCGTCTGTAGCATGAAGATGATCGCGCAAGAGCGGGATCAGAGGGATAAAGATCTGGCGAGCGGCGAAGTTGACAAAATTGATCAAAGCAAGTACAGCAAGTAGACGAATCTGGTAAGCAGTGAGCGGAATGGACTTCGTCGTAGACATGCTGAATTGGCTCGGTGACTCGCGCACGACCGGGTGTAGCGTAATTCGGAAGTTATCAGCCTTTGCCCGGCCTATCAAGATTATATGATGACTAAGAATCCCGCCCCATCCGCGAACGCGACGACCAGTGACCGTTTAACCACCGTACTTTCCTATGGTGTGTTGCTGCTGCTCATCTACCTCGTTTTCCGGATCTATGAACCGTTCCTCGCTTCGCTGGGGTGGGCGGCCATTCTGGTGATTTTTTTCTATCCGATGCACCACCGGCTCCTGCGGCGTTTCTCCGCGACCCAGGCGGCGGTCTTGAGTACCCTGGTGGTGACTTTCCTTCTGATCGTGCCGGCAATTCTCGTGACTACCTTGTTCATTCGTGAGGCGTTTGCCGTTTCACGGGGCATGCAGCATACGTTGCTGGTGCAGCAGGCGCCCATGTTGGCGAAAAGCTGGGCCTGGATCGCTCACCATGTGCCAGGCCTGGATCCCAACGCCGATGTGCTGGAGATGCTGGCCCAGGCCGTTCAGAAGCAAGCGGGATTTCTCGCGGAGCGCCTCGGCACGGTCCTGCGCAATATCGCGGCGTTTATCTTCGATCTGTTCGTGATGACCTTCGCGATGTTTTATTTTTTCCGCGACGCGGACCAGATTGTCCGGGGAGTCCGCAGCATTCTCCCTTTTGATGCCGAACATCGAGACACTTTGATGACCCAAACGCGGAGCCTTATTTCCGCGAGTGTGACCACAAGCCTTATCCTCGCGGCCATTCAAGGGGCAATCGGCGGACTTGGCTTTGCGCTGGTGAAGTTGCCCGCTCCACTTTTCTGGGGTGTGGCCATGGCCTTCTTTTCGCTGGTGCCGGTGGTGGGCTCCGGACTGATCTTCGTGCCTGCGGCGTTGTGGCTGGGCTTCACGGGACATTGGGGTGGGGCCATTCTTCTGCTGGTGATTTGCGCGGGAGTGTCCGCTATCGTGGACAACGTCTTGCGGCCGCTGTTGCTCGGCGGGCGAACTGAATTGAGCGGGTTGGTGATCTTCATCAGCGTGGTTGGTGGCGTCGGCCTGTTCGGAATGTTGGGCTTGGTGCTAGGGCCGGTCCTGGTGGCCACGGCCGCGGGAGTTCTGGCGGTCTACATGGAGAGGCCGGAAAATCCGCCCATAACGGCTCGATAACACCTGGTTTGTCTTGCCGTGGGGGCGTGACTTGAGTGTGCTAGAGTAACGCGCTCGAAGGAAATTCATGACCACCAGACCAGCCCCGAAACCCACGGAGCTTCCCGCGGCGAAACTGAGGTGGAAGTGCGAGCTCTCGCGCATCCCTTTCGAAACAACCGCGCAAGCGGAGCTGCGCGAGGGTTTCATCGGACAAGAGCGCGCGCTGCGCGCACTGAAGATGGGTGCGGAACTTTCGGCCCCTGGTTACAACGTTTTTGTGTGCGGACTGGCGGGGACCAGCCGCGGCGGAACGATCGCTCGGATGGTCGAAGACCTTCACCCCCCGACGAAAGAGTCGCTCGACCGCTGCTACGTCAACAATTTCAAATTGACGGACCGCCCGCGGTTGCTGGCGTTGCCTCGCGGCCAGGCCAACGGCTTCAAAAAAGACATGCAGGCGGGAATCGATTTTCTGCGGCGGCGGATTCCGCAGGTGTTCGAAGGTGAGCCCTTCCAGCGGCAAAAAGGGCGGATCGTCGAACGCTTCACGGTGCGCGAAAAAGAATTGATGGACGATTTCACGCGCAGGATCGCGCGTGAACAATTTGCGCTAGGCCACATGCAAGTGGGCGCAGTGGCGCTGCCGGAAATTTTCCCCGTGCTCGAAGGCCAGATGGTCCCCATCGAGGACATCTCCAAGATGGTCCACGAGGGGAAGCTCGAAAGCCCCATGGCGGAAGATATCGAGCGCAAGTACGAGCAGTTCCGGCAGGAATTCACCGTGGTGTATCGGAAGACGCTGACGCTCTCGCGGGAACTCGCCAGCGAGCTGAGTTACCTGGAGCAGGAAGCGGCCTCCGTGCTGGTCGATGGCGTCATCGAAGAACTCAAGGAAAAATACGCCGGCCCAAACATCGCCGAATATCTCGAAGAAGTGCGGCACCATCTTCTCGACAATCTCGACCCTTTCAAGGAGCGCGAGGGCGAAGGCGAACACGATGAAGAGACGCCGGACGGGTTGCCCAAGGCGCAGGGAGGTCCGGAGCGCGATCCGTTTCGGGTCTACGGGGTAAACGTCATTCTCGCGCATAGCGACGAAGACAAATCTCCGGTCATTTTCGAGACCACGCCCACGTACGCCAATCTGTTCGGCACTATCCAGCGCGCCTATGACACGCGAGGTGGATGGTCCAGCGACTTCATGGATCTGCGAGGTGGTTCGCTTCTCCGCGCGGATGGCGGCTTCCTGATCATGTATTCGCTGGAAGCACTGTCCGAGGTCGGCGTGTGGCGCGCGCTGAAGCGCACGTTGAACCACAACCGGCTGGAAATTCAGCCGCTTGAAATGTTTTATCCCTTCGGCGGGAGCGCGCAGAAGCCGGAGGCCATCGACATCAACGTCAAGGTGATCCTCATCGGTGACCGTTCTTTGTACGAGCTGCTCTACGAGTATGAGGAAGACTTCCGCAAAATTTTCAAGGTGCGCGTGGAATTCGACGAAGAAATGGCCATGAGCGACGGCGTCATCGCGGAATATGCCGGGCGGCTGCGCGCGTTGTCCGAGAAAGAAAATTTGTACCCGTTTGACCGCGGCGCATTCGCGGCCATGCTCGAATATGGCGTGCGTCAGGCGGGACGAAGAAACAAGGTGACGGCGCGCTTCATCGAGATCGCCGACCTGGCGCGCGAGGCGCATTACAACGCGGCGGCGGCCGGGGAATCCGTGGTCCGCGCGGCGCACGTGCGCGGCGCCTTGTCTTCGAAAATGGAGCGCCACAACCTGATCGAGACGCGCATCCGCGAAATGATCCAGGAAGGTACGCTGTTGGTGGATGTCGAAGGGACTCGCGTCGGCCAGGTGAATGGACTGAGCGTCCTCGAAATCGGCGGATACTCCTTCGGCAAGCCCGTGCGCATCACCGCGACCGCGGCTCTTGGAAAAACGGGTTTGATCAACATCGAGCGCGAGGCCAATCTGAGCGGGCGCTTCCATGACAAAGGCATGCACATCATCGCCGGTTTTTTGCGAAGCCTGTTTGCCCAGGACAAGCCGCTCTCGCTTGCGGCGAGCATCTGCTTCGAACAATCGTACTCGGGAGTCGATGGCGACAGCGCCAGCTCCACGGAGATCTACGCGCTCGCCTCGGCGCTTTCCGGATTGCCGCTGCGGCAGGACATTGCCGTGACCGGTTCGATCAACCAGCAGGGCGATATTCAGGCGATTGGCGGAGTGAACGAAAAGATCGAAGGCTTCTTCGATGTTTGCCGGATCAAGGGGCTCACCGGCACGCAAGGCGTGATGATGCCGGAATCCAACGTGGAAGATTTGATGCTGCGCGAAGATGTCCTGGAGGCGGTGACTGCTGGGAAATTTCACGTCTGGCCGGTCGGCAAGGTCGAACAAGGCATCGAGCTCCTCACCGGGATGGCCGCCGGAAAGAAAAATGGCGACGGAAAATTCGAACCGGGGACCGTGCTCGCGCTGATCGATGAGCGTCTCCACGCCATGGCGCGCACTTTGAAAGAATTCGAATAGCCTCGAAATAAGCGCGCTCTACCTGCCTTTG
>DATNLB010000136.1:0-2439 GCA_035603095.1 Candidatus Acidiferrales bacterium | reverse complement strand
TACGAAGGAATCGCGACGAACATATTGGCGGATCGCCTGCGGAAGCTGGTAGCTCATGGAATCATCACCACCGAGCGAGATCGGTCGGATGGACGAAAGCTGATTTACTTGCTCACAGCGAAAGGAATCGATCTTGCCCCGGTCCTCACGGAAATGGTCCTGTGGGCAGCCGGGCACGAAGATACCGGTAACCAGGCGCTTGTCCGCTCAATGCAAAAGGACAAAGAGAACTTTCTGGCTGAAGTGCGGCAACGCTGGGCGGAAAAGAGAATCCGTTCAACGGCTGAGCAGGTCCGAACAGAACGTCCCCGGATTTGACCTGTTCGGTAAGCGCCAATGGGACTCTAGTCGTGCCGAGCGCCGTGCAAGACTTTTACCGCGTGCGGCAACAGGTGGGCCACCGCCTCAAGAGATTCCACCGCGCCTTTGGGGCTTCCCGGCAGATTGACGATAAGCGTCTTCGTTCGTACGGCAGCCGTACCGCGCGATAGCACGGCGGTCGGCGTGTGCTCCAGCCCCTTGCGGCGCATTTCTTCGGAAAGTCCGGGCACGATTCTGTCGGCCACCGCCTGGGTCGCTTCTGGCGTGTTATCTCGTGGTCCGATCCCCGTACCGCCGGTCGTCAGGAGAACATCCACGCGCCCGGAATCCGCCACGGCGCGCAACTGCTCGCGGATATTTGCTGGATCGTCCGACACGCGCAACGACGAGGTGACTTCCCAGCCCAGCCCGCGGCAAAACGCGACAACGGCCGGGCCGGACAAATCCTCGCGCTCACCCTTGGTTACGGAGTCGCTGATGGTAAGGACCGCGACGCGCATTAGGAAGGTTTCTTCGGGAGACTCACGGCGCTCCCACCGTATCGCGATTGGCCTCATCCATCAGCCGCATCGCCTCCATCAACAGGCCGGTCGTGTTGCGCGTCGTGGTCGTCTTTGTCGAGGCGTTCGCGGCGTTGAAATCGATTTCAAATTCTCCCGCCGTCCACAACACAACTTTATAAACGGCGTCGTCCCCTTCCACCGAACCGATCTTCGCGTCGCGGCACTGCCCGCTTGCAAAATACAGTTCACACTGCGCGCCGTTTTGCCGCACGATCAACCGGCAGGACTTCTGTCCCATCTCCAGCGACTGCATCAGGTCGATCATGCTCATCTCTTCCAGCCGTCCCTGAATGACTCCCGGCCGCGACGCTTTCTTCTGCAGTTTTTCGAGGTGCAAGCGATCCACAACTTTTTTCGTGATGCGCACCAGGTCTTTAATCAAAAATGGCTTGGTGATGAAATCCTCGACGCCATCCACCAGCGGCCTCAGACGCTCCTCGATGTCCGGCCGGCTGGCCATGAACAAAAACGGAATGTGCCGCGTCGACTCCCGCGCGCGCAGTTTTTCAAAGAGTTGCCTGCCGTCCAGGCCGGGCATTTTGTAATCGCAGAGAATCACGTCGGGTGGCGCATCGACGACCTTCAGGAGCGCGTCCGCGCCGTCAGTGGAAGTCTCCACTTCGCAGACCGCATCAAGCCCCTTCACGATCAACTCGCGCACCAGCGGGTTGTCATCCGCCAGCAGCAGCTTCACCGTTTTGTGCGCTGCCGTGCTCATCGCACGCGCCTCCGTGCGGCCTTTCGCCGATGGAAGTCCCCGCTCTTCCCACCGGTCTTCTCGGTGAGAAAGATGTCCGTAATTTCCATCCCTTTATCGAGGGCTTTGCACATGTCGTAGACTGTGAGGGCCGCGGCGGTAACGGCGACCAGGGCTTCCATTTCCACGCCCGTCTGGGCGGCCGTGGTCACTGTGGATCGTACTTCCACGCCATTTTGGCACAGCCGTGCGGTCACATCAATGTGCGTCAGCGGCAGTGGATGACAAAGAGGTATCCATTCCGCGGTCCTCTTCGCCGCCGCGATTCCCGCGATCCGGGCCACTTCCAGCGGATTCCCCTTCGGGTTTTTCAGCCGGCGGACTGCGCTCACGACGCGCGGCTTCATTTTCACAAAACCCCGCGCTGCCGCCGTTCGCGTCGTCACCGCTTTCTCCGACACGTCAACCATCTGGACTTCGCCTTGCTTACCGTAATGCGACAGCTTGGCCATCTAGTCTTGTTTAGACTACGTCCTTTCTCAATAACACGGAAACGCTCTCGCCAATCTCGATCTTTTCTTTGTCTGCCGGCACCACCAAGAAACAATTCGCCTTCGACAGCGCGGTGATATCGCCCGATCCCTGCCACTTCAATGCCTTCACTTCCGGCGCCCGTCCGCGCCACTCCAGGCGCGCGGGCAAAAAATGCGCCAGCCCGGGTTTTTCCTTCAAGGCTTCCGCAAGCCACGCCTCGACCAGCGGCAACGCTCGCGCCTGCGCACCGCTCAACAAATCAATTGCGGGCGCCACAAACAATTCGAACGTCACCATCGTCGAAACGGGATTCCCCGGCAAGCC
>DATNLB010000020.1:0-2299 GCA_035603095.1 Candidatus Acidiferrales bacterium | reverse complement strand
GGGAAACAAAGGACGCAATGGGCCCAAATCCCGCTGGATACATCGCCTATCACGCCGACGGCCGAATGATGGCGCTGGTCGTCGACAGCACCCGCGGCCCTCTCAAAGGCGCGACGCCCTCCAACTACGAAAAGATCGATCTTTTCAATTCGATGCTCGCGTATTCCGCGAGGTACACTTTAACCGAGTAGGGTCGAGGGCTGACGCGCCGGTTTAGGTCGATGTTTGTGTTCCCTGTTGGCTCGCCCTTTCGTCTGCGAGTGTCACACCATTTCGACCATGCCACGTTTCCAGCCCCCGCCACATCGAACGCAGCATGCGGATTTCCTCGCACTGCGCTCTCCTGTTTGTTTCTCCTCAAGGCTTATTGGACCTATCGGGCCGGGGCGACTTTCAGCCATGGTCGCCGAACCCGGTAGCCGTTGAACAGCCCTACGGTTTCGTACAACCACTGCCTACTCCACCGCTTCCAGCCGAAGCCCTTTCGTTTCTGAGCCCGCCCCATATGGCGCCGGACCTTCTTTTCTACCCAGTGTTTAATGAAGTTGAAGCACTCGCTGGAATGCCCGACCGCGAAGTAGTTCACCCAACCGCGCAGCACCGGGTTGATCAATTGCACAACCCGGCTCACTGGTTGCGATCGGTAGCGGCGGAACATGTCTTTGAGCTTCCGCAGCAATGCCGTTCGTTTCTTGAGCTTTGGCGTGTAGTTGGCACGCCAGAAGCCCCGAAAACTGCGCACACGGCGGAAATCGAAACCTAGGAAGCCGAAGCTTTCGCCTTGGCTTAGATTTACGTTTCGACTCTTTTCTTCATTGATCTGGACTTGTAGTTCGGCCAACTCTTCCCGGAGTCGTTTCTCCACCGCCGCCATCAGCCAGTCATTTCGCGGGTGGGCGTCAATCAAGATCACCAGATCATCGGCAAATCGTGCATATTCGATGTTGGTGTACTTGCCATAACGCGTGGTCTCTTTCGCACGCTCCAGCATTTTATCCACCTCGTTGAGGTAGAGATTGCTAAGCAGTGGAGAGATGACCCCGCCTTGTGGGACCCCTCGCCGGCCGTTGGCCTTGAGCATCAGCTTCAGCAGATGCAACACGTCCGCATCATCCACCCGCTGTGCTACCTTGGCCAAGAGCCGATCATGTCGGACATTGTCAAAGTAGCTGCGCAGATCGATGTCTATGATACGTGTTTTCTCCTGAACAATTGCTCGAGCCACCCGGTCGACCGCTTCATGCGCTGTCCGCTTGGGACGATATCCGAACGATCCCGGTTGGAAGTCTGCCTCGAAGATCGGCTCCAGTATGAGCTTGAGCGCCCCTTGCACCACCCGATCCCGAATTGCAGGAATCGAAAGCACGCGGACTTTGTCCCCGTCTTTCGGTATTTCCTGCCGTCGGGCTGGGAGCGGTACATATGTGCGCTGATTGAGTTCATCCGCTATCTGTTCGAGGAAAGCATCTACGCTTTGCATTTCGATGGCCGCGAAGGTCACCCCATCTACTCCCGGAGCCCCATCGTTCTTTTTGGCCAGCGCATATGCAGTGCGTAGCGTTTCCATCTTGCGGACATGAACGTACAAACCCCAGAACCGCCAAGTCGTCTCAGCCTTCGCCTTGACGTATATTCTCCGTCTCAGGTCCTGCAAATCGTTGGACGCCTTTGTCATCTCGTCCTTGCCTTCCTGATTGCCGGAGAAGTTACAAACAGCAGGGCCCCTTCGCTCCGCGGACATTGCTCCGCTTCATCGCTACTGCGGACCCATCCGCCACCCTCTCGCCGTCGATCGATTTCCCGGTTGAGCCGGTTATACGATCTACCTTGCTCCAGTGATTTCTCGCCGGGGCGAGGAGGGCTTCTCCAGTTGCTTGGCATGTCCTTGTCACCGTGCTGTCGCTTTCACCCCGCCGAGATCAAGATGCCGCATCGGTCAGATTTCGGCACCCCATGCTGCCTTCGCCCTTCGTTTGCGGGCTCGGCTCCCGGGTTCATTTGTTTTCGAGGCCACTTCGCGTTCACTCTCATTACGGCCCGGTAACTCGCGATCTCCCCAAGGGAGACCTTGTCGATGGGCTTCAGAGTCTCGGTTTCCCTCCCCCCTGCCATCCAAGCTACGGGGCGTCTGACTTTTGCCCCGGCAGGTTTGATCCCTGCTGAACACACCAGCCTTCGCTGGACGCACAAACGAAGCCAATCATACCGGCTGCTTCCCGATGACCTCATTCAGGCAGAATCGTCGCCAACCGCCGCAATGCTAACAAAGCACTGGACCAACGACGGAGGAAGGCAAGCA
>DATNLB010000031.1:0-4131 GCA_035603095.1 Candidatus Acidiferrales bacterium | reverse complement strand
AGCCGAAGCCGAGATCATCTTCAAGAAGGGCGAAGCCGAGGCCAAGGCCATGAACGTGAAAGCGGAGGCCTTCCAGGAGTACAACCAGGCCGCCGTGCTAGACAAGTTCATCACCGGAATGCCGGAAGTGGTGCGCGCTCTCAGCGAGCCGCTCAGCAAGGTGGACAAGGTGACCATCGTTTCCACGGGCAATGGCGATGCCGCCGGCGCTTACAAGCTGACCGGCGACATCACCAAAATTGCCGCGCAGGTTCCCGCCCTCTTCGAAGCGCTATCCGGGATGCAGATGTCGGAACTACTTAGCAAAGTTCGGCTGATCGGCGACAAAGCGCCGAAGCCGGAGCCGCCGCAAGCGCCAGTCAAGAGGGCGTAACGTTCGCTTCCGTCCCGGTGGGTTTTGAATTCCACCGGAACGCCAAATGGTCTTGGGGGATGGCCATGAGCATGAAAGAAAAACTTCTCTTCGTTTGGCTTCTCGCGGTGGTGGCATTTAGTTTTTTATTCCGCCACTTTTGGGCAAGCCCAGTCTACGCGATTGGCAGGGCCGTTGCTCTGAACCTGGTTTCTTTGCCGGGCCTTGTGAAACTTGCGGCAGGAATTTGCGGTATCGGCTTCCTAGCCTGAGTGAGTTCGAAGGCGCGTCGGCAGTTTGGTTTTTCTGAAGTTTTAGTGGGTTGCATCCGTTGGTATTTGAAAGGAGATTTGCCATGGGACTTTTAGAACGAGTAAGCACTTTGATTCGCGCGAACATCAATGACATGGTCGATCGTGCGGAGGATCCTGAAAAAATGATCAAGCAGGTGATTCTCGACATGGAGAACCAATATCTCCAGGTCAAGACGCAGGTGGCGGTTTCCATCGCCGACCAGCACATGCTGGAAAAAAAGTGGCGCGAAAACGAGGAGTCCGGGAAGGAATGGATGCGCAAGGCGGAGACCGCCGTGGACAAGAGCAAGGACGACTTGGCCCGCGCCGCGCTCGACCGCTTCCAGACCTCGCAGCGGCTGGCGCAAAGCTACCGCGAACAAGTGGACGATCAGAAGGCGCAAGTGGATACACTGAAGGGGGCGCTCGTGAAACTCGAACAAAAGCTCGACGAAGCAAAGTCCAAGCGCGATCTTCTGCTCGCGCGGCATCGGCGCGGCATCGCCCTCGGCAAAGCGGCGCGCGCGCAAACCGTGATGGGCGACAACTCCAAGAGCGCTGCATTCGACCGGCTCAAGGACCGCGTGCATCACACCGAATCGGTGGCCACCGCTGAAGTCGAGCTCCTGACCGACGATGTCGGTGAGAAGCTAACGCGTTTGGATCGCGACACAGAAGTGGACCGCCTCCTCGCCGATTTGAAAGCCCGCCGCGGCCTGCCGGCTTGACGCGCCATCAATCAGACGCGAGTGCGGGCCGGCAACGTGCCGGCAAGATGCGGTCAGCAACACTGTCTGTCTATGGGACCTGGGCCGACTCAAGCCCCTTGCGCTTTAAGGGTTTCCACTCCACGTCTCCGCGCAAATATTCCCATAGTCCCCGCAGCCGCCAGAACATATGCAATTGCCGGTACGGAAAATGTTCGAGGAAGCAGTAGCTGACGAGCCGTATGACGTCTTGCCAGTCGTTGTACCGCTTGTAGGTAATTTCTTCCTGCAAGACAGAACCGATGGAGATCACCGTCGCAAACGCATATCCGAAGATGAGGAACTGCAGGAAAAATTCCCGGCTCAACACGCCCAAACAAGCCGCGAGAACGATTGTTATGATCCCCCCGATCTCGACGACAGGCGCGAACAGCTCAAACAGCCACAGATAAGGGAAAGCCAAGCATCCGATCCTGCCGTAACGCGGCCGGAAGAGCATATCCCTGTTCGGCCAGAGCACGTCCAACAAACCCTTCTGCCAGCGCGCGCGCTGCCTTCCCAGTGATTTGAGGTCGGAGGGTACTTCCGTCCAGCACATGGGATCAGGAACAAAATGGATGTGGTAGTCCACGCCTTTTTCCAGCAAGTGCCGGTGCAAGCGCGCCACCAGGTCGAAATCCTCGCCAATCGCGCGCGACCGATAGCCCCCAATGGCGCGCACCAGATCCGTTCGAAATACGCCGAACGCCCCGGAAATGATCGTCAGCATGTTTCCCTGCCCCCAGGCTTCTCTGCCGATCAAGAAGGCGCGCAGATACTCGATGACCTGGATCACCTCGATGCTCTTGCGCGGCAAACGCACGCGCCTCAGATGGCCTCCTTCAATCTCCGAGCCATTCAAGACGCGGATGATTCCACCTACCGCCACGACGCGTTTCGGGTCCGCCATGATGGGCAGCATGATTCGCAACAGCGCGTCGCGCTCGAGGACCGAATCGGCATCCACGATGCAAACGTACGGCGACGTCGCCGCATTTAAACCCGCATTCACTGCATCTGCTTTGCTGCCTCCGGATTCTTTGTCAATGACCAACAGACTTGCGTTGACCTCGCTGCGGTACAAACCCCGCACCGGCGCGCTTTCCGCTTGCGGTATGTACACTGCCCGGACTGGCCGGAGCCGGAACTCTTCCCGCATCTCATCCAGCGTGCGGTCTTCCGACCCATCGTTGACAACGATGACCTCAAGCTGCGGGTAATCCAGATCCAGGAGGTTTCGCACCGCCACTCGAATGGATCGCTCTTCGTTGTGCGCGGGGGCGATGATCGTGATGGGCGGCGCCAGCGGTGATTCTTTAAACCACGACAGGCGATGGCTTTTCAAACTACGCTGGTGAGCCGCACTTGTCTTCAGCGCGACGATCAGCATAGTCAGGTAGGCTAAATTGCTGGCCAGGTAATACCAGAAGAGCGTGTGATTCGAAATCTCCAGGAGACGAATCATGACAAGAACGCTGACTTCGCCGGGCCAGACTCCGCCAGCACAGTTTCTTCCGCGAGCAGCACTCCGGTCTGAAGTATTTTCCACAGCCTCGTTTTCTCTTCGTCGTTTCCTACGGTAGAGGCTTGCAGTTCCTCCTCCAATTTGCCTCGCAAGCCGGCATTTTCGAGTGCGGTCAAGTAGGCCTGCAGCCCATAGCGATCTTGCGTGGCTATCACTTGTTGGAAAATCGGAGCCATCTCCGTCTTGAGTTTCACGAGTGCCTCCGCCGCGCGCAAGCGCACCAGGCGGTTCGAATCCGTCAGTCCGCGGATCAGATCTGGAATCGCGCGGGGTTCGCAGAGTTCGCCCAGGCTTATGATCGCGCGCAGCCGCACAAACCATATGGGGTCTCCCACCAGCTCGCTGAGAACGTCGAAGGCCAGTCCCCGGTCCGCATGAGACATCGCCCGGGCTGCCGCGGCGCGCAGTTCATCGAGTTCATCTCCCACGAACTGCAGCAGGTCCAGACTGAGCGAGGGAGTGGCCACCTCGCCCAGGACGCGGCCAAGCACTTCACGCAGTGGGCCTACCGCGTGTTGCACGTAGGGAATCAGCAACTGGGGACGCTCCGCGCAGCATTGGATGAGCGCGTTTTGCAGCGGCATCGCCGGCACGCACAATCCTCTCTCGCCAACCCAGGCAAGGATCGCCTCCGCGGCTTGTGGAGCGGCCGTGCGCCCCAACCCTCGCAGCGCCGCCATTCGTATTTCCAGATTGCCGTCACGTAATCCTTCCGCCATCGCGGAGATGCCTTCTAGCGCGCGCGTTTGTCCCAGCGCCACCAGCGCCCGCATGCGCCGCCAGCCGGTGAGCGTCCGGGCTTCAAAAATTCGTTTTTCGATGAGCCCGCTGTCCCGTAGGAATTTCAGCAATCGCGCCGATTCTTCTGCTCCCGCGGCTTCGAATGCGTCCAGCGCGATGCTCTCGACGATCCGCCGGTCAAAGGATTTCTGACGCCACGTCTCGTAGGGAATCTCACCGGAAATCAGCCGGTCCCAATCTTTCCGCAATTCGAATACGCGGGCGTCGCGCTTCGCGAAATACCACTTGCGGTACGTTCTCCGAAGCAAAATAAACCCCAGCAAAAGCCCATTGGCCACGAGCGCCACGACGATGGCCTTCAGCACTAACGCCGCCGGCCCGAGCCTCCAGAGTTTTTCAAAAATGGATTCCATAGCTCAATCCGAAACTTGTGTCCGTTCTGTCCTGGGTGCGTTTCTGATACGAGGCGTACCC
>DATNLB010000034.1:0-5499 GCA_035603095.1 Candidatus Acidiferrales bacterium | reverse complement strand
CGGAACAGAACGTTGTCTATGCGGGCGATCTGCTATTTTCCGGCCTGTACCCGGTCTGCTTCGACACGCAATGCACGGTATCCGGCTGGCGGCAAACGTTGAAGGCATTCGCTTCCTGGGACAAGGACACAGTCTTCGTTCCCGGACATGGACCGATTTGCGGTCAGGAAGGCGTTGCGCTCTTCCGGGCCCTTTTCGACGATATTGAAGAGCAAGCGCAGAAAATGCACAAAGCAGGAGTGCCGGCGGCGGAGGCTGCTGATCTTTACATTGTTCCGGAAAAATACAAGAACGTCGTCATTTTTGCTTGGGATTTCTCCATCGGACCTACGATTACGAAGTTGTATGCGGAGTGGGGAGCTAAATAGCGGCCCACGCTTGGTGATGGCAAGTTGGCAGGCGGGTCCGCCAAACATTAGTCAGGAAGCACGCCGTTGAAGTCGTGGATGGCTCCTCGGTCAGGCTGAGCGTCTTCACAGCTACGTTCGCAAAGCAGCGCTTGCATTCCCACGGACCGCGCCGCTTCGATTTCTTTCACCGCGTCCGAAATAAATAGAAACTGGTTCGGTGCAAACGAAACCGAAGCGGCGATTTTCTTGTAGCTTTCCGGTAAAGTTTTGGCTCCCGCGCGCGTGTCAAAGAAAACGGAAATGTACGAAGTCAAGTCGCCTGAAGCCGTGGTGCGAAACAAGTTTTGCTGCGCCAGGACGCTTCCGGACGAGTAGATGCCGATGATTTTTTTCTGCCTCCGCCATCGTTCGAATGCGATGGGCACATCGGGAAACACTTCGCCGTGCAATTCCCCGCCCGTAAATCCCTGCTGCCATATTTTTCCCTGGAGAGACTTGAGCGGGGTGCACTTGCTGTCCCGCGCGATCAGCCATTGGCCGTAAGCGACGCTCGAACCCATCTGCGCTTCTTCCGAATTGTCCAGCCAGCCAGGCGGTTCAAGTCCATTGCGTTCATCCAGGTCGTGTTGCGCTCGCAAGCCCTGAATCAAGGACTGAATATCTGGATCTTGAGCGTGTTCTCGAAGAAACGATTCCAGCTTGCGGCCCGCATAGGGAAAAAGAGTTTGATAAACGAATTCGATGGGTGTTGTCGTGCCTTCGATGTCGAGAAGAATGACGCGAATCTGAGATTCGTCGATCAGTGACACACGAGCTACTTCGCCGCCGTTTGCGGCGGAATGTACCTGGGGCCCCAGCAAACGGGTTCGTAATTCCGGTCCACGCCGCTGCTCGTATAGTGGGGCGTCCAGCCGGACTTGTCCTGGAACAGACGAATGGCGCGAATGCGCCGCTCTCCGCAGAGATCGAACCAGTGCAGCGTCCCGCGTGGAACGCGAATCAAGTCCCCGGCTTCTACTTCGATCGCCACAACCGGGCCCTGTTGCGGATGGATATGGAACAGCCCGCGCCCGGCGACGATGTAACGGACTTCGTCCTCATCGTGCGTATGCTCGATGTTGAACTTCGCGAGCATCGCATCCAGCCCGGGAGTTTCCGCATTGACGTCGATCACATCCGCTGTGACGTAGCCACCTTGCCGTTTGAGTTCCTCGACTTGCTGGCTGTAGGCCGCCAAGACTTGATCCGCGGAAGCATCCGAAGGCAGGTCGGCCGGAGACTCCCAGCTTTCGTAGTCAATGCCAATTCCGGCGAGGTAGTCTCGAACCTCATCGTGCTCGCGGAGCGAACGGTTTTCATCGGGGATTCGAAGGACGGCCACGGCAATTTATCTCCAGGCTCAGGCAGCGCGGGAATCACGCACTCTGCGCGGCGCCGGAGCGAACCAGTACTTCCATCAGGAACTCCAGGATTTCAACATGGCGCTTGGCTTCCTGCAAGCTCGCCCCCCAAGTATAAAGCCCATGCTCCCTCAAAAGAAATCCATGGATGCCGGGGCTGTCCCGCAGGGTTTTCGAAACGCGTTCTCCGAGTTCGACCATGTCCTGCGAATTTTCAAGAATCGGCAGCCACTCGCGATGCTTGTGCGTTCGAACGCCCTCCAGTCCTTTAAGCATTTCGTATCCTTCCAGCGCGATGCCGCCCTGGGATGCATGCGAGCCCGAGAGGACGGTGCTCCAAACCGAATGAGTGTGCAAGACCGCGCCGGCGTCCACGCCGCGGGCGATGGCAAGATGGAGCAGGGCTTCAGCAGACGGTCGGCCATCGCCGCGGCAGACGTTGGCCGCTTCGTCCATTTCCAGAAACTGCGCGGGCGTGAGGCTGCCCTTGTCCAAGCCCGTTGAAGTAATGGCCAGATGAAGCGGCTCGCGGGAAATCACCGCGCTGAAGTTTCCGCTCGTACCCAGAACCCAACCGCGAGCGTGGAAACCTTTTCCAATCTCTGCCAAGCAGGCGGCTGCTTCCGCAAAGCGGGTACCGTTCGGGCTCAATCGCGTTTTCGCCTTAGCGCTATTTCTACGCTTGATGCCTCTCTTGGTTTTCTTTATCGCCACAATCAACATTCTACGACGTAGATCAGATGGATGGAACAACCACAAAAATTGGAGAGGCTCTGGCCTGAATGCGGCCGTGATTCTCTGCGCGAGATTAGAATTTGACGAGGATGGCCATGTTCAGCCGGTTCTCGGTTTTACGGAGATCCGGTTGCCAAAGTCCAACTGGGCCGCAACCGGTGCTGGGCGCAAGGCTGCCGTTGAGGCAAACCGGCGCGCCCGGTGCACCGAACGTGTTGCCCGCGGGCGGTGTTACGCCTCCGGACCCGGAAAAATAGGGCACATTCGCCGCCCGATGGTTGTACTCCCAACGGAAGGTAATATATTGGCTCGGCATCCAGTCAAAAGTCCCCGATACATCCCACGCTTTATATGGATCGCCGGGATTCTCGGTGAAATAAGGCGTACCCGAAGCTGCCGTCGCGCCGTTGATCGGCGGCAGCAAAACCAAATACCGCCCGGGATTGTTGATCTGACCGCCTCCGAGTGTCACGGCGTATTTATCTCTATCGAACCAGAGACGGTTGTAGATCATGTACCCCAGAAAGCTCTGCTTGGGACCTTTGGCGGAGTTGCCCGCGCAGCTGACGCCGCCGCCGTGCTCGCATCCCATATCGCCGGTGAGCGAGAACGCGGCTTTGTCCAAGAACTTTTCGGGATTGTCGTAGTACTTGATCTGAATGCTGTCGTCCGTGTGATAGCGGATGCGCCCTGGTGTGTTCAGTGCATCTGCACCCAAGGCATACTGATTCCCGAGGACCGATAGCCAGCCGTTCGGCCGCCACAGGAATTGCACTCCGAGGCCAGGGCGGCTGTTAAAACGTCCGTAGGATTGCCACCCATTCGTAAACCAGGGCTCGATCTTCAAGTGCTCGGTCGGAAAAATCTGGACGCGAACGCCGTTGAAGAACCATGGAGTGTTCGATGAAACATACGACGGCTGATACGTCCAATTGTCGAATTGGTAGTAGCTAAAGAGTCCGATGTACGACATGAAGATGCCGGCGTCGACGTTGATTCCATGCAGCGCGTTGAAGTGGTAGCCGCCGTAGGCTTCCGACAGATAACGATACGCGTTGTCGAGATTCCACTGGCCGCGTGAGGGGCTGGCGTCATTCCGCGGCGTCGTCTGCGAATACAAGCCGAACTGCGTCATCAGCCTGGCACGCACATTGTCATAGTGGAAATCACCGCCGACACCGAGCTGCGTTACCTGGACTTCATTGGCCCGGAAAACCTCGCTCGACCCGCCGATCGTGTTGTCTTTGGGATGGTTGAAATCGTAAATATAGTCGACGTCGGCTCTAATTTCTGGGGTGAAGAATTTCGTATCCATCGGCGATTCTTTTGTCCGGGCGTTGCCGGTCAGCCAGGTGAAGTCCGCGAACGCAAAGGGTTCCGCTGCCAGCGGTTTCGCCGCGCCCGATTTGCCCTTTTCAAGGGCTTGCGGGCTGACGGAAGCGAGAGCCTTTTCCGCAGGAATGACATTCGCATTGGCTTCTGTCGCGGTCGGCGCCGGTGGGACGCCGGCGGCGCTCGCCGCGACGCTGGATGAAGTTGGGCTCAACGAAGCAGGCTGTGCAAACGGTGCCGCGGCGGTCGCAGCCGCAGGCGAATTGCTCTTGGTTTCAAGTTCCGCGACGCGCTTTTCGAGCTGCTCCACGCGATCCAGCAGCCACCGCTCGCGCTCCGTCAACGGAGGGGGTGCCTCAATCTTGGAAGCATCGCTCTTCGCCGGAGCCGATTTTGAGGGCGGATTGCTCGAATCTTTATCATCGGCCAGCAAACGATTTGGAACGATGCTGGCACATAGCAATCCTGCAAGAAGCAACCGGAAAATTCTTCCACCATGATTGAACGCGCGCATATCTTGCTCCTAGGAATATTGATGCATGGCAACGGATCGTTGATGGATCAAAGTGCGTCTTTGGCAGGCGCAGGATGCTGCTTCGTTGCCTCGGAATACTAGCGTTCGATGTATAAGAAAATCGTAAGTCCGGTGTAAGGATGGAATTAGGACGCAAAGAAAAGCCTTTTCAACGACTCGCAGAGGCGCGGCGAGAAAATTCAATGCCGAAAGGCACGCGAGCAGGACTGGGGATTTTCAGGTTCGCAAGGGCGCCGGGGCTCGGCGGGAGATCTCCAGCGCCATGGCTCGCATCTCTTCGTGGATCAGCCCGTTGGTGGCGAGGATGACGGGGCCGCCAAGCTGGTAAGGATTTCCGGCGAAATCGCTCACTTTGCCACCGGCTTCCTCGACTAGCAGCACGCCCGCGGCGGTGTCCCATTTCTGCAAGTTAAATTCCCAGAAGCCGTCGAAGCGGCCGGCGGCGACAGCGGCGAGGTCCAGCGCGGCGGAGCCGTCGCGGCGCACGCCGTGAGAGTGCTGGGTGAAGTCGCCGTAGTATTGAAGATTCGGGCTGGCTTTGCGGTTGCGCACGGGAAAGCCGGTGCAGAGCAGGCTGGTGGAAAGTGTGGCGACTTTGGAGACGTGGATTTTTTTGCCGTTGAAGGTGGCCCCTGCGCCGCGCGCGGCGGTGAAAAGTTCATTGTAAAACGGATTGAAGACCGCGGCGGCGAGGAGCGTGCCCCGCTGGGCGAGAGCGATCGAGACGCAAAAGAAGGGATACCCGTGGGCGAAATTCGTGGTGCCGTCGAGCGGATCAACGTGCCAGCGATATTCCGAAGCCGAAGCGCTCTCATGCCCGGTTCCCTCTTCGGCGGCGATGGCATGGTCGGGAAAATATTTGGTGAGGCGCTCGACGATGAAACGTTCCGAGCGCTTGTCCGCCTGGGTGACGAGATCCACTTCGTCGCCTTTGTAGGCGATGTCCAAGGGACGCGACAATTCTTCGATGAGGATTTTGCCGGCTTCCTGGGCGATTTCAACGGCGGCTTCGAGATAGTTCTTGGTCATGGAGGAAATTTGAGCAGTGTCGGCCTGCACGGAGCCAATGGGCCATTTCCACTCTACCATTAGCGGCAAGCTTGGTTCGCTTGAGGAGCGATTGAATAAGGCGAAGGTACCCCACCCC
>DATNLB010000040.1:0-16053 GCA_035603095.1 Candidatus Acidiferrales bacterium | reverse complement strand
TGGCGGCCGCGGAAAAGGTCACCGCTGCCGGCAAAGGCGTTCAAACCATCCGCGTCCAGAATCGTAGGCAGGGGAGTCTCGCGAACGAGGGTGCGAATGAATTTCTGCGTTTCGGGGTGCGTGCCAAGACCTGGACCGATGCCGAGAACGGTCTTTCCGCTAAGAATTTCTTGGAAGCCATTCCCCTCGAGGCTGCTGACGGCAATCGTGCCTTCGTCAGTCGACTCCAGACTTTCCGACATGTATTCCGGCTTGCCTGCCGCAACTTGGGGCAACACGATGTCGGGTGTAGCTATCGTGACTAGACCTGCCCCAGTCCGCAGCGCGCCCCGGCCGGAAAGAATAGCGGCGCCGCTCTTCCCGAGCGAACCTGCGACGAGGAGGACATGCCCGAAAGTACCTTTGTGGGATTTGACGGAGCGAACCAGCGGCAACTGATCAAATTCATCCGGCCCAGCCCAACGGAGCGTTCCCTGCCCGATTTCTTCGACGAGCGCGGCAGGTGAGCCGATGGCGCAAACCTCCAAAGCACCGACTGCGTCTGCCTCCTGAGAAAGCAGCTGGCTGACCTTGGGCGCCGTAAATGTGACAGTCCGGTGTGCACGGAGAACGGGGCCATCGGCATGCTGCCCGTCAGAAGGCAGCCCGGAAGGAGTATCCACTGCAAGGATCAGTGCCGGACGTGGCGCAGTCGCATGAGCCGACAGACGATTGATATCTTCGATTGCCTGCGCAATCAGTCCTGTGGCCGCGCCACGTAGACCCGTGCCCAAAAGCGCGTCAATGATGACTCCCGAATCGGCAACCGAATGCCATGCACTCTCCCAAGCAGCTTCATCTTGGATGGCGAGAATTCTGGATCCCGTTTCGAGGTAGCGAGCGAGATTTGCGCCCGCATCGCCGTGCATCTCCCGCGGAACCGCGAAGAGACATACGTGCGGATCAATCCCCGCCACTCTCAGATGTCTCGCGGCGACTAAGCCGTCGCCACCATTATTTCCCTTTCCGCAGAGAATGGTGACGCGCCCTGGCAATCCGGGGGAAAACTCACGCAAAACCGCATCCGCGACGTGCTTACCTGCAGCCTCCATCAACTGCAGGCTAGGAATTCCGTAACGCTCGGTGGTGAGGCGGTCAACCTCGCGCATTTCGGCGGCAGTGAGAGCTTTCATGGGAGGATCACGGCACGATCACAGCATCCAGCCGCCGCTGACATTGACGACCTGTCCCGTAACATACTCGGCTTCTTCGGAGGCGAAAAAGGCCACCGTCGCGGCAACATCTTCGACCGTCGGCGGGCGCCCGATCGGAAAACGCGCGTCGTGAATCTTGCGGGCCTCTTCCAGCGTCAGCTCATTTTCATCGATGCTGGAGGGATTCACGACGTTCACCGTGATGCCGTTCTTGGCTTCCTCAAGCGCCAAAGAACGGGACAACGCGACGACCGCGGCCTTGGCAGCGGCATAGGCTGAAATTTTCGCCTGCCCAAATGCGCGCTCCGCGCCGACGGCGCCCAAATTGATGATTCGGCCCCAGCGCGCTTTCCGCATATGCGGCATTGCGGCGCGGCACATGTACAAAACCGTGAGCAGATTCGAAGTGAAGATGCCTTGCCAGTCCTCCAGCGACGATTCCGCCAGCGTTCCCCATCGAAAATCACCCACATTGTTGACGATGATATCGAGTCGTCCGAAGCGGTCCGCGACCGTCTTGATCAACTGATCGCAGCGCCCGGCATCGGTGATGTCGGTCTCGACTGCCACGCAATCCACGCCGGCTGCCTGCAACTGACGAAGTGTCTGCTGTGCGGCAACTTTGTTGGAGCGATAGGCAATGGCCATCCGCGCTCCATCCTGCGCCAGCCGTAAAGCAATCCCGCGGCCAATCCCCCTGCTGCCACCTGTTACCAGCGCCACCCGATTGCGAAGCGACATTCTTCTCCCCGGCAAAATCTCTTGGAAGGATTTTCAGTATAGCCTAGCCGCAACGGAGGTACTACCGAAGCCGCGCAACGATCACTGTCATATCATCGGCCTGTTCGGGAGTTCCCGCCCACTCCTCCACCGCAGCCATCAGTGACTCTGCGACCATGAGCGGCGCGGCTCCCTGCAAGCGGACCGCAGCGTCTTGCAACCGGCGAATCCCAAATTCTTCGCCATAGACGTTCTCCGGCTCAATCAGTCCGTCACTATAACCGATCAGCAGCGCGCCGGACCCTACCGTCAGCGATCCCTCCTCATAGAGGTAATCTTCCACGACCCCCAGCACCATGCCGCCTTTATCCAATTGCTCCGCAGTACCATTGCAGATCAGGAAAGCAGGCAGGTGGCCCGCATTGGTATAACGCAGCGTCCGCGTGGCGCTGTCGTAGATCGCGATGAAGAAGGTCGCGAACCGGTCGTCGCCGGTGTTGCGCACCAGGTGCTTGTTCAGCCGTGAAACTAGCTCCACCATACTCAAACGTTCGCTGCCTTCCGAAAGCATCTGGCTGCGCAGCGCCGCCTGCAGGCTTGCCATCAGCAGCGCCGCTGAAATTCCCTTTCCAGAGATATCCGCGATGGCAATGGCAATGTGCGTTGGGCTGAGCTGAATGAAATCATAGTAGTCGCCACTGACGGAACGCGCGGCCTTGCATATGGCTTCGATTTCAACCCCCGGCACGGATGGCAACGTGCTCGGAAAAAGCTGGTTTTGCACTTCCCTGGCAATGGAGATCTCATCCTCGAGGCGCCGGCGCTTGTTTTCCTCTTCGACCAGATTAGCGATCGACCCGGTCATCTTGTTGAACGATTCGCCCAGCTCCCCCAGTTGGTCGCGCTTTTCGATTTGCACGCGATGGGAAAAGTCCATGGCTTGCACGTATTGGGTGCCTCGGTAAAGATCGGCGACTGCGCGGGTGATGCGCCGCGTGAGCACAATTCCAGTGGCCAGTGCGGCAGCTTCAATGATCAGGAAAACCACTCCCACAACAATGAGCAGCAGGAGGTAAGATTCGCGCAACTCTCCAAGCGTCGCGAAAATCCTGCGGCTCAATCGCAACGGCCGCGCATTGAATACCGCTAGGACGGGACGCGACTTCTCCACTTTGCCGTCCTTTGCGACAAATACCGATTCAAAGCTGGATACGACGTTTACGGGAGTGTCGATCCAAAACATGGGGTCCTGCAGCGTGCGGTTGCTCGCCACGATACGACCCGCCACTTTGTATGATTCACCACCGGATGAATAGATGACTTCCTTTTGGGAGCTGCCCTCGTACCGCTCCATCAGGTTTAGCTGGATTGCGCCCAGATCCGGCGCGACGGTGCTCAAAAAATCGGATGTGACCGGCACGCGGAGTGTTATTACACGCTCGCCGTTCGGATCTGGAATGGCCCGGAGACTCGTCAGCGAGAGCGTATCGCCCTGATGCAATAGTCCGGCAAAGGATTTCTTGCCAGGGGGAGCTACCTTGCGTAGGAGCGAGGTATCACTGGAAAAACTGATGCTAAGTCCGGGGAGCTCCTGGTCATGCACTGCATGAGACTGTGCCGCCAGGATGCGCTCCGATTCACGTTCCGTAACATTGGACGGGAGCGTTTGATGTGCGATGGCAATGTGCTCGGAGATATCCGCGATCATGGCAATGCGTTGCTGGATGTCCTCGTGCAAAAGATACGCGCCCAACTGGGAATACAGAATGCGGCCCGCCAGAAAAACGAGCGTCACAGTCAGCAAGATAGGAACGAAGGCGATGAACAAGTAGGCAACGATCAGTCGGTTGCGGAGGCTCCAAAGCAGCCGGTTTCTCCACCACCCAATCAGCTGGAACAAAAGATAAATGCCCGCGAGAACAGCCAGATATTTCAAGAAGCTGAAAAAGCCGCCGTTGAACCTAAAGATGGCGGCCATCAATCCCCCGGCTGCCACCGCGGTCGAAACCACATCGGGCCACGACAGGCGGCTCCAAACGTCTTTGAAGATAGCGCGGAAGGGTGTCATCGTGCCGTCAACGGAAACAATACTGTACCTGAACAGGCGTAGCCAATGCAGCGTGAGCGTTTGAAAAACTGAAGACAGGCCAAGCCACAATCCAACCCGGCCTGTTACATGGAAATCTTCTTATGGTTGTACGTTGCTGACGCGGCTATGGTAACGGCTATAAGTGAAATAAATTACCAGGCCGATCCCCAGCCAGATGAACAACCGGGCCCAGTTGACCCAGCCGAGTTTGTACATCATGTAGCCGTTGAAAAGGATGCCGAGAATCGGAACGACCGGGACCCAGGGGGTACGGAAAGGCCGCGCCTGGCCGGGATTCGTCTTTCGCAGAATCATCACCGCGATACAAACAATGACGAAGGCCAGCAGCGTGCCGATGTTCACCATTTTTCCGATATCATCGATGGGCGTCACGCTGCCAACGATGGCGGCAAGCAGACCAACAAGCATGGTGTTCTTATACGGTGTGCGGAATTTCGGATGGATTGCCGCAAAGAATTTCTTCGGCAGCAGGCCGTCGTTGGCCATCGAATAGAGCACGCGCGTTTGTCCAAGAAGCATGACCAACATCACGCTGGTCAGTCCCGCCAGCGCCCCCAGCGTGACGACATGCGAGGCCGTCGTCAATCCGCGGTCCAGGAACGCCCGTGCAATCGGCGCTTCGATGTTCACGTCCTGCCAATGCACCATGCCGGTGAGCACCCCGGCGACCGAGATATAGAGAATTGTGCAGATCAACAGGGAAGCTATGATCCCAATGGGCAAGTCCCGCTGCGGATTCTTGGCTTCCTGCGCGGTCGTGGAAACGGCATCAAATCCAATGTAGGCAAAAAACACGTACGCCGCTCCCGCTCCTACCCCGGCAAAACCCATGGGCGCGAAGGTGGACCAGTCATGGCCCCAATTGGAAAAATCGACGTATTGGATTCCCAGGCCGATGACGAAGAGCACCACGGCAACCTTGATGGTCACGATGGCGGCATTGAAGCGCGCGCTTTCTTTGATGCCGATGACCAAGACCGCGGTGATGATGAGAGCGATCAAAAATGCGGGTAGATTGAAGCCGATTTCCGATCCGAAAAGCGTCGGGGCATTGAGAAGCGCGTGCGCCTGCTGAACCAATTCCGGCGACTGCGCCTTGACGATGGCATCGACCTTGTCGAGGAAGGCCTGCGTGCCTGGCTGCAACGTAGTGTCCGAGGCCTGTGCCATCTGGCGCGCGACGATCTTCGTAGCGGTGCCCAGCCCGGTCCAGTGGTCGTAGGCCAGCCACAATGGCATCTTGATCTTGAAAATATTCAGCAATTCAATGAAGTGGTTGGACCAGCCCGACGAGACCGTGCTGGCCCCCATGGCGTACTCGAGCGTGAGGTCCCAGCCGATGATCCATGCGAATAGTTCGCCGAGGGTTGCGTAGGCGTAAGTGTAAGCGCTGCCCGCCAGCGGAATCATGGCGGCAAATTCCGCGTAGCACAGCGCGGCGAACGCGCAGCCCAGTCCGGAGAGCACGAACGAGAGCATCAGGCCCGGCCCGGCATAGTGCGCACCCAGTCCCGAAAACACAAATATGCCCGCCCCGATGACCGCCCCTACGCCCAGCGCCGTCAATTGGACCGGACCAAGCGTGCGCTTCAGGCTGTGCTCGCCCGCTTCCTTTGCTTCCGCGAGCAACATGCTCATCGGTTTTCTTGCAAACAAGGGGTTGCCCATGCAACTCCTCCTTTGGGGTTTTTCCCGGTTTCCCTATATTTCCAGGGTGCGTCCAATTTGGCCTTAAGCATTGTAGGGGCGCAGCCTGGAGTGCCCCTACAACAAAATTAAGTTATTCTGCCCGTCCAGTCTGAGCGGTCCGCCGCGACCACCATGACCACAGGAGATAGACTGGCAGGCCGATAAGGACAATCACCAATCCCGCGCCCGCTGTCTGCGTTTGATATAGGAGAAGCACCAGCATGATTGCGGCCGCCGCCAATACGTACATAATGGGAACGAAGGGGTAACCGAACGCGCGATAAGGCCGCTCCGCATCTGGCCGTTTTGCTCGCAGCACAAAAATCCCTATGATCGTCAGCACGTAGAAGAGCAACGCGGCAAAGACGACGTAGTCGAGCAGATTGCTGTAAACATTGCCGTAGGTCACTACTCCAGCCGCACTCACTTTCCGCGTGCGCAGTAGAATCAGGATAGTGATCCAAACCCCTTGATACATCAGCGCCGAGCCGGGTACGCCATTCTTGTTAAGCGTCCCGGTGGATTTGAAGAAAAGCCCATCCCTTGCCATGGCGTAGGAGACTCGCGCACCGGCCAGAATCAATCCATTGTTGCAGCCAAATGTAGAGATGATGATGGCGACGGCCATGATCATGGCGCCGGCAGGTCCGAAGATAGCGTTCAAGGCCGCGCTGGCCACGCGATCATCCGGAGCGGTCTGAATCTGCACCAGCGGCAGCGTGCAAAGATAAGCCAAATTCGCAAGGCAATACAGCGTGATTACGATAATGGTGCCGAAAGCCATGGAGAGCGCCACGTCGCGCTTCGGATTCTTCACTTCCGCCGCAGTGAAGCCGATATTGTTCCACGCGTCCGCCGAAAACAGCGAACCGACCTGCGCCACTCCAAAGGCCACGAACAAGCCAAACGCGCCGCTTGCAGCAGTGACGGCCGGCACAAAGCTTCTCAGGAAATTCGCACCAGGCTCGATAGGCTGCGCGTTGCGAATCGTCCAGAAGTGGCTGAAATTCTCGATTATGGCCCCGGCATTTCTCCCCACAAAAACGCCCAGGAAAATTAGCCCCAGAAGTGACAGCGTCTTCGCGCTGGTGAAGACGTTTTGGATCAGCTTCCCGAGCCGCACACCCAGCGTATTGAGGAATGTCAGGAATACGATCATCAGCACACCCACCGACTGCTGAACGGAGAGGCTGATCGCATACTTCGATCCGAGGGCGATGGGGTGAACGATCCATACGTTCGGAGAAATCGCCGGCAGCAAAACGCCCAGATAGCGCGCGAAACCCACGGCCACCGCCGCGATCGTCCCCGATTGAATCACCAGGAAAAGCGTCCAGCCATACAGAAATCCCCAGAGCGGCGAGTAGGCTTCCCGCAAGTAAACATACTGACCCCCCGCGTGCGGAAACAGGGCGGCCAACTCTCCGAAACATAGCGCGGCAGAAATCGTCAACAATCCAGTGAGAATCCAGGTAAGCAGCAAGCCGCCGGCAGATCCCGTTTGTCGCGCAATGTCCGCCGCGACGATGAAGATGCCCGATCCGATCATCGAACCCACGACGATCATCGTGCCGTCGAACAATCCAATGGCCCGCACAAAGCCAGGCCCCGATTTTGCACTGGCGTCCGCAAGAGGATGTGTTGTGTCTACCATTCGCCGAATGTCCTCAGCCTGTCGCCGCGTGGTTGGCGGGTCCCAGCAAGTCGATGTATTGCCTGGCGCGCTTCCCAGGTTCCGGGGCGCCCAGGATATCGCTGATAACCGCCACGGAATCGGCCCCTGACTCGATTATCTCAGGAGCGCGCTCCAACGTGATGCCTCCAATAGCTACGATTGGTTTATCAGTTAGCGGTCTGACCTTTCGGATGAATTCCGTACCCACGACTGGATCGGGATTTGACTTTGTGCCGGTAGCAAAGATGGGGCCGACGGCGATGTAATCCGCAGAAGATGCAGCGGCGCGCTGGAACTGTTCGAGATTGTGCGTGGACACGCCGACGAGTTTCTCTGTTCCAACCACCTGCCGCGCTTTCTCCACCTCTAAATCTTCCTGGCCAACGTGGACGCCGTTTGCTCCCGCGACGGCCGCGAAATCGGCGCGGTCATTCACCACCACCGAAACCTTCAGCGGTGCAAGCAGCGAAACCAGCTCTCTTGAAGATTCGAAAAGTTTGCGGGGGGATGCCCACTTGTTCCGGTATTGCAGCAACCGGACACCGGCATCGGCGAGTTTTTGGGCGCACTCTGCTTCGGGAACGGTTAGCAATGCTGCGTCTAATATCACATACAGCCGCGGTAGAACAAGGCGCTTCAACGTTTATTTTCCGTTCGTTCCGAGCAATCTTTCGATGAAGTGGGTATCGAAATTCCCCGCGGCAAAATCCGCATCGGCGAGAATCCGGCGGTGCAACGGGATCGACGTCTTGATGCCTTCGATGACGAACATCTCAAGCGCCCGCTTCATGCGCCCAATTGCTTCGCTGCGGTCGCGCCCCTTGACGATCAGCTTTGCAATCATCGAATCGTAGTACGGAGGAATGATGGCATCGGCATAGGCCGCCGAATCCACACGCACACCCGTGCCTCCCGGCGCTTGGAACGTCGTAATGCGTCCGGCAGAGGGCACAAACGTCACCGGATCCTCGGCATTGATCCGGCATTCAATGGCATGCCCGGAGTGGTGAATCTCCCCGGTAGCATCCTCCATCCGTTCGCCGGCGGCGATCCGGATCTGCGCCTTGATCAAATCCACTCCGGTAACAAGCTCCGTCACGGGATGTTCGACCTGAATGCGCGTATTCATTTCAATGAAGTACATTGAGCCGTCTTGATCCATCAGGAATTCGACGGTCCCCGCGTTGGTGTAGCCGATCCTTTCCAGCGCCTTCACCACTTTCGCGCCAAGGTCCTTCCGCCGCTTCGCCTCCAGCACCGGCGAAGGCGACTCCTCCACCAATTTCTGGTGCCGCCGCTGAATGCTGCATTCGCGTTCGCCGAGATGGATCACTTTCCCATGCTGGTCTCCCAGCACTTGAAATTCGATGTGACGAGGATGCTCAAGAAATTTTTCCGCGTAAACGTCCGGCGTCCCAAAGGCTTGCTGTGCTTCGCTCCGGGCCGTCTGGTAAGCGGACAGAAGTTCTTCCTGCTTGCGCACCACACGCATGCCGCGGCCACCTCCGCCCGCGGAGGCTTTGAGAATGAGCGGATACCCGATGTGCCCCGCCTCTTTGGCGAGCTGCTCTTCCCCTTCAACGATGCCTTCGCTCCCCGGAATGGTGGGCAAACCGGCGGTCTTCACTTCCCGCCGCGCGCGGTCCTTTTCTCCCATCATTTCTATGATTTCCGGCTTGGGGCCGATAAATGTAATTTCCGATGCTTCGCAAACCTTGGCGAAGTTGGCGTTTTCAGAGAGGAACCCGTACCCCGGATGGATGGCATCCACGTTTGTGATTTCGGCCGCGCTGATCACCTGGGGAATGTTCAGATAACTCTCGCTGCTCCGTGCCGGTCCGATGCAAACTGCCTCATCGGCAAACCGGACATGGAGCGAGTTACGGTCCGCTTCGGAATAAACGGCAACCGTGGATATCCCCAATTCCTTGCAGGCGCAAATGACCCGCAGGGCGATCTCCCCGCGATTGGCAACTAGGATTTTCTGGAACATGGTCTGGCGTGCCGGTTACTTCTTCCGGCTCGGACGGATGCCAAAGAGAGGCTGCCCGTATTCAACCGGCTGTCCGTTTTCCACGAAAATTCGGATGACTTCGCCGGTGGCGTCGGATTCGATCTCGTTCATCAGCTTCATCGCTTCCACGATGCAAAGCGTTTTTCCCGTCTCCACGTAAGAGCCTACCTTCACAAAAGCCTCCGTCCCGGGGCTGGGCGACTCATAAAACGTTCCAACGATGGGAGACTTGACCAAGTGTAGATCTTCGGTGGAACGCCCCTCCGCAGGAGCCGGAAGGCCGCCTGCCGATGCGTGCGGAGCCTCCACCGAACCGGGAACGATAATCTCCGGCGCGGCCATTACCCGTGGAGCGGCCACCACCACTCCGGCCGAGGTCTTGCGCAGCCGGATATGCAAATCACCCCTCGAATATTCAAACTCTTCTAGATTGTGCTCCGTCATGAACTGGAGGAGCTGTTCGATCTGCTGAATTTCCGGATGGGCGAACGACGTACTGGACTTTGTAGGCTTTTTGCGTTTCATGCCTGCTCTAGATCTCGATGAGATCCCGCGGTGCGCGGGTCAGTACTTCCGTATGGTCGGCGTGAACGGCGACATCGTCTTCAATGCGAATCCCCCCGATGCCTGCCGAATATACGCCAGGTTCAATGGTGATTACGTTTCCCGGCTCCAGGCGCTTCTTCTGCCCCCGCGCCACCCGGGGATCCTCATGCACTTCGAGTCCAAGCCCATGGCCCGTGCTGTGAACAAAGAGATGGTCTAGGCGATACCCGGCAAGGACTCCCCTTGCCGCCCTATCGATATCCCCACAGGCCACCCCGCTCTTTGCAGCCGCAATCGCTGCTGTCTGGGCCTCCAAAACCGCCTGATACCAGGTCCGAATGCGTTTTGGGGCCCGCCCCAAGTACACTGTGCGGGTAATGTCGCTGCAATAGTGGCCGAGTATAACACCCAGGTCCAGCACGACCAACTCATTTTTCCTCAGTCGCTTGGCCGTGGGGCGCGCATGCGGCAGGGCTGCTCTCTCTCCAAACGCCACTATCGTTTCAAACGCCGGTCCCGACGCGCCTTTCTTTCTCATTTGATATTCGATCTCGGCTCCCACCTCAAATTCTCGAATCCCCGGTTTTAGCAGACCGATTGCCTGTTGCACCACCTCACCCGCCAGGATGGCCGCCCGTCGCATTTGCGCGAGCTCTGCTACATCCTTCCGTATCCGGAGGCTCTCCACCTTGCCCAGTGCCGGAATCCAGCGAACCCGCGGACCAGAGGCTTTGCGAAGGCTCTGCAGTTGTTCCACCGTAACCTGGGAAGGATCGAACCCCACCCGGTTGGAATGCGAATTCTTCAAGAATTGGCCAGCCGATTCATACAGGGAGCCTTTTTGTTGGAGGATGCGGACTCCAGACGCCTCCGCTCGGCCCTGTACCATGAATCGGCCGTCCGTGATCAGGGTGGTACCCTTCCGCGACACGACCAAAGCACCGGACTCCCCAGTAAAGCCCGTCAAGTAATACCAGTTGGCCGGGCTGGTGGTCAGCAGCGCATCGATTTTCGCGTCAAGGAGGTTTGAAGTCAGGCTGTCGCGGCGTCGATGCAAGAGTGTCTTCATAAATGGAACGAGGAGACCATAGTCTCCTCGTTTCCGCCTCTGGTTGAGAAACTAGTTCCCAATTACCCCGGGATAATCCGCGGAGTCAGGAAGAACATCAGTTCCTGCGACGTAGTAGAAACGCTGGTCCGCTTGAAGAGATGCCCGATCAGCGGCAAGCTGCCCACGAGCGGAACCTGTTGGATGTCCGTGCGCTGCGTAGAGATGATGATGCCGCCGATTACGACGGTACCGCCATCCGCCACGGTCACCTTGGTTTCCGCCGACTCGGTATCGAGAGCCGGGATTCCTGACACGCGAGGGATACCGGCATCGATTTGCGTATTCTCAACGAGCACGTCCATGAACACCGTGCCTTCCGCCGTGATCTGCGGCGTCACTTCCAGTTTCAGCACGGCATCAATGAACTGCACCGAGATTGTGTTATTGATCGTCGTCTGAATCGGGATCTTAGTACCCTGCTTGACGGTCGCTTTCTCGTTGTTCTGAGTAATGACCTTGGGCTTTGAAAGTAGCTTGCCGACGCCTTTGGCTTCCGCTGCCGTGATGAAGAAGTCGACCGCAAAGTTGGGCGAACGATGGCCGAGGAATATTCCGCTCGTCGGAGCACCGGCTCCGAGGTTAGTATTCAACGGCAGGCTATTGGTTCCCGCACTCGTATAGAAGGGAGGGACGGTATTCGAGACATCGCTGGTACCCACCGCCGAATCACCACCCGCAAATGAACGGCCGCTTGTGGTTCTTCCAGCAAAGCCCAACTGCGTGCCGATATCTATCGCGAAGGAACGTGAAGCGGAAACGACGCGGGCTTCGATTTCCACCTGCTGCGACTTGCGGTCCAGTTGGCGGATCAGGTTATCGAGGATGGGAATGACCGACGGAATGTCGCGAATGATGACCTGGTTCGAACGGTCATCATACAAAATATCACCGCGCGAACTGAGAAACTTCTTCAGCGTGGGCGCCATCGAAGCCGCCTTGGCATAGCTGAGTACGCGGGTGACGGTCACCGGAGCGATCGCTTCGGCTTGCGCCTTTTCCAGATCGCGCTGTGTTTCGGCTTCATTCTTAAGAGTGGAGCGCGTCGCGATACGCAGAACGTTGCCGTTGAGTTGTTTGTCGAGGCTGTTGTTCTGCATTACGATGTCGAGCGCCTGATCCCATGGCACTTCATCCAGAACGATCGTAAGGCTCCCCTTGACCGCGGGATCCAGCACCACGTTCAGTCCGCTGATTTCGTGAATCAGCCGGAAGAAGTCTTTGAGGTCGACGTCCTTCAGGTTTACGGAGATCGGCTCACCGGTATATTTTCCCGCTGCCGGAGCAGGAGCCGCTCCCGCCGGGGCCTGCGTTGCCGACGATGTCGCCATCGTTGTGGCTGCCGTGTTTGCTTGCTGCACTGCCTGCTGAGCGGCCGCTTGTTGCGTCGCGGAATCCGGCCGAACCGGTTCCTTCTTCCCGCCAAACGATGCCAGGGTGATTGAGGGCTGGGTCAGTTCACCTGGCAAGGCGAAGCGAGGAGCGGAAATCTTCCAATCCATGGACGAGCGGTTCGCAACCAGGCGGGGCGACGTCGCGCAGTAACGGAATTCCGGGCGCGCCTTCTCACTCTGCCGCAACGTCAGCGTTGTCGCGCTTGACACAGGCTCGACTGGAGTCGTCGATGGAGTCTCGAAGTAGATGACTACCGCCTCGCCATCGCGTGAAATCTGGTATGGAGTCGCCGTCGTGAGATCGACAACCACGCGCGCCACATCCGGACGGTATTGTCCGATGCGTACTCCGCGCACGGGGGCGGCTATTCCCGGTATGACCGTCTTCTGGACTGCCATTCGCGCTCCAGCAAAATCCAGCACCAGCCGATCCGGGTTTTGCATTCGGCCGGCGCGTACTTCGAGACGTCCCTCGCCTTCCACGCGAACCGCCGCCCGTTGCGACGCTTGGGTAATGGCAACGCTGGAGATGACCGCTGCGGTCGCCGTTGCGCCACCGGGCGCCTGCGTTTGCGCAAGCACGGGGCTGCTCGCCAGTGCCATGCTTGCAAGGATCAGGTAGCCATGCCGAAGGGCCGGCCAATTCGTCTTCATTGCTGTTCTCCTGGACTGGAGTAAATTCGTTTATTTACCTGGTGCTCGACGGGCTTCCCGAATGCATCTTTTCCTTCTTCATGGAAGGAAACGCCATCCATCGAAATCTTTTCTACGCTGCCGTCATACAAACGGTCGCCTTCACGTAAGAAGTACGTGCGCGCCTGCGGATTCGAAACCACCGCGATCATCCCATTCGGCGCGCGCACGATGCCGTCAAGACGCAGCGTGCTGACCTGCAAACCCAGCTTGCCGGGAGGCAGGTTCTTGGGCGCGTCTTTTTGCCGGCCGATCAAGGACTCAAAAGGATCACGGCGAGCCTGTTTCACTTCGCTTTCCGCGGCCGCCGGTGCGCTGCCTGGAGTAGCACGCCTCTCCACTGCTCTTACAGTCGGTTTCGCCGCCGGCTTCGTTGCCCTCTTTGTTCCAGGCTTTCCAGCGGGCTTGACTGCGGGCTTCCCAGTCGGTTTGGCAGCTTGTGGTGCGGGTTTGCTCGCGGCTGGGACGGTAGGCTTGGCCGCCGCTTGCGGCGCGGGTTTGCTCGCGGCTGGGACGCCAGGCTTGGGCGCCGTTTGCGGTGCGGGTTTGCCCGTAGCGGGTGCTGCTGGCTTGGCCGCTTGCTGCGCGGGCTTGCCCGCGGTCCCCAGTGCGGACTTCACACTGTTCGGCGTTGACGGGTTGACCTGCGCCCGCAATCCGGGCGTCGCTGCCGCGATTAAAATCCCTAGTCCCAGAGTTATCGCTGAACGCATAGTTCGCTCATTCCCGCTCAGGGTTTCCCAGCCCCGCCGGCTTGAGGCTTGGCTCCGGCTGCCGGAGCTGCACCCGTATCGGCGGGCTTGGTAAAGAATGTTGTTGCCGTGAAAATTCCAGAAACCGTTGTTCCGGGACGCGTCGGATACTTCGTGCCCTTCGGCTTGTCCGGATCGTCAAATGTCAGGTCGCCCACATTGATGATTCGCGACAAACGGCCCAGCCTCCCGAAGAAATCCAGGATATTGAAGTACGGGCCATCGGCCTGCACCTCGAACGGCATTTCGTAGTGATACTCTTTGGGAACGATGGCCTGCGCCGTCAAACGTCGAATCGACACGCTGGATGCGCTGGCTGCTCCCTGCAACAGCCGGATAAACTCGTCGGTCTCTTTTTCTTCCGGCACGATGGTTTTCAGCGTGTCCAGTTGCTTCGACAGCGCGTCCATCTGTTGCTTCAACTCTCCGTAGCGTTGCTTGTACACCTGGAGTTGGGTGACTTCCTGGTTGAGCTTGGTGCGTTTCTGAACGGCGCTGTCCACCTCGTCCCGTTCTCGAGCAATCGGAGAACCCGGCACGTAAACGCCCACCAAAACCAGCACTACAGCGACTGCCGCAGCCACCAGGGCCTGCATGATCACGGACATGTCTCGAAATGGATTGGCCATGGCGCCCCCTTATCCTTTCTTCGCCGGCGCCTTCGCAGCCGCAGCGGGAGCCGGCGCGTTGGCCGGCCTCGCCTGCATTGCGGGGGGCGGAGTGATTTCAGCTGAAATCTGGAACAGGAAGGACTGCACTGCCATGTTCTTCTCGTCCTGCCTCGATTCCTTGATTTCGACCTTCTGGAAATAGCCGGAGCGCTTCAGCGCGGTGATAAAGTTCGCAACCGCGTTGATCGATGCGGACGAGCCTTCCAGCGAAAGCGTGTTGCCCTTGCGGATCATCTCCGTGAGCCACAGGTTTTCGGTCCGCGAGACCGTGTTGGCAACCATCTCGAGCAGTTCCTGTCCGCCGGTGCGGTCGCGTTGCAACTGCTCGATCGTCGAAACGCGCTGTTGCAAGACCACCTTTTGCTTTTCGAACGCCTCGACTTGCAGCTTGGTCTGCTCTAGATCCGTCTTTTGTGCCGTCAGTCTCTTGATTTCCGCGTTTTCTTTATTGAGCTGGTTTTGCCACGTGTAATAGAAAAACCCGAGGACCACGGCGCCGAGAACCAGTCCTGCGCCGATGAATACCACCGGCAGCGCTGCTCCTGTATCTACGGGACGCCGTGCCGCCTTCGGTCGAATTTGTCCAAGAAGGTTTATGCGGATCATGGCTAGTCGAAGCTCCTCAGCGCCAGACCTACGGCAATGGCCAGCCGCGGCGCCATTTCGCGGATCTGGTCATCACTGTGCTTGCCGGGATCGATCAGCACCTTGCGGAACGGATTCAATTCTTCCACCGGCATGGCAAATTCTTCCCTCAGCAAGTCCACCAGGCCCGGAACACGCGCCGTGCCGCCTGCCACTACGATTCGTTGAATATTCTCCCCGCTGGCCGTTGCCCGGAAGAAGTCAAACGTTTTTTGAATTTCCAGCGTCAGGATGTCGGAAACGCTGCGCAGAATCTGCTGCTTCTGTTCGTCGGTGACGCTCGGCAGCGAATCGCCCCTCTTCAAGCGCTCCGCATCTTCAAAGCTGAGGTCCAGTTCCTTCTGCAGCGCGTCGGTGTACTGGTTGCCTCCGACGCTCACGTCGCGCGTGAACAACGGCACGCCCCCGCGCACGATATTAATATTCATGACGCTCGCGCCGATGTTCAACAGCGCCACCGTCTGCCCCGCATCCGGCTCGTAATTGATTTCGAAGCAGTTCTGCAAACCGAAGGCATCGATATCCACCACCACTGGCGTCTTGCCCGCCTGCGCCAAGACGTTGGTGTGATTCAAAATCTTGTCCTTCTTCACCGCCACCAGCAGAACGTCCATCTGCGAGTCCATCGACTCCAGCAGTTGATAGCTCAGGTTCACGTCCGCGATATCGAAGGGAATGTGCTGGCTGGCCTCGGAAGGAATCCGGTCGTAAAGCTCGTCTTCGGTCATCAACGGTAGCGGCACCCGCTTGACGATCACCGAGTGCCCGGAAACGGATGTCGCCACATTCTTTGTCTTAATTCGTTGTGCGTCGAAAATCTTGCTGATCGCGTTGGCCACCTGC
>DATNLB010000070.1:0-5364 GCA_035603095.1 Candidatus Acidiferrales bacterium | reverse complement strand
CGCCGAGTTCAATGAAACTCCGGGCCAGCAACTCGGCGTGACATTTAATCCGGCCTCAGCGGAGCAACTCTTTGCCGGCTCCGGCCACACCTTCGCGGAAATCGCCGCCCTGGGCAAAGACCGCAAGCCTCTTCCGCACTTCGCCCTGGCCACTTCCCTCAAAGCCAACGCCGTCATTCTCACCAAAACTCTCGAATCCTCCAACATCGTCGCCAAACTCAGCGGTTCCGATCCCGTTCTCAAAAATGAATTCGTCGTCCTCTCCGCGCACATCGACCACGTTGGCATCGGCGCGCCCATCAACGGCGACCGCATCTACAACGGCGCCATGGACGATGGCTCCGGCAGCGCCCTCGTCATGGACATCGCCGCAAGCCTCCAAGCGCATCCGGAAAAACTCCAGCGCTCGATTCTCTTCCTCCTCGTCACCGCTGAGGAAAAGGGCCTCCTCGGCTCCAAATATTTCGCCGCGCATCCCACCGTCGCGCCGAAATCCATCGTCGCCGACGTCAACGTGGATATGTTTCTCCCCATCGTCCCCCTGAAAATCCTCAAGATTGAAGGCATCGAAGAATCCGATCTCGGCACCCGCGCCGCGGCCATCGCACAATCCATGGGCCTGAGGCCCATCCCCGATCCCGAGCCGCTCCGCAACGCCTTTATCCGCAGCGATCAGTACAGCTTCATCAAGAAGGGAGTTCCCGCCGTCAAAGTCGACGTCGGCTTCGAACTTGGCACGCCCGAGCAAAAAATCTTCAAGGACTGGCTCACCAACCGATACCACGCTCCATCCGACGACGTGAACCAGCCCGTCGATCTCCAAGCCGCCGCGGGCTACGAGGAGTTCACGCGCCGCCTGCTCCTCGACACCGCCAACAGCGCCGCACGTCCCAACTGGAAACCCGACTCCTTCTTCCGCCGCTATGTGGCCGATTAACTTTTGATATATTCCATTGTAGGAGGACGGATGGGACGCCCAGTGGTGCATTTCGAAATCGGATGCAAGGACAGCGCGAAGACGCAGGAATTTTATAAGAAACTTTTCGATTGGAAAATCGAAGCGATGGGACCGGCGGCGATGATTGCGGCGGAAGCTGGCGGTATCACCGGCCACATCAACGCGCTAGGCCATGACCCGCATCACTATACGATTTTCTACGTGGAGGTGGACGACGTGGCCGCCTATTTGGAAAAAGCGAAATCCCTCGGTGGAAAAATGCTTGTGCCGCCGGTGGAGATCCCCACGGGCACTTTTGCCTGGATGCAAGATCCCGAGGGCAACACTGTCGGATTGTGGAAGGCAAAGAAATAGCACGGAACTCATGAGAAGAACCACAGAGGATACAAGTGGAGCGGTCATGAACAGCATTTCAAGAATCCGGATTCTCACGATATCTATCGTGCTCGTGCTGTGCGTTCCGCTGTGGGCGGAGCGACAGGAAAAAACGGCTGAGAAGCCGACGGCCGCTTCCGTGTCGCCCGCACCGAAACCCGGCGCGGCGGAGATGGGCCGGCTGAAATTTTATCTTGGTGAATGGGAGTACACCGAGACATACCCAAAGTCGGGGTTCTCTCCGAACGGCGGGAAGAACACCGGTGTGTACACCAGCAAGCTCGGGCCGGGCGGGAATTCGCTGATCAACACGTTCCATTCGCAAGGGCCGGTCGGCGATTTTGAAGGATTGTTAGTCATGACCTGGGACGCCAGGGAAAAAGCGTACAAAGCATATGCGTTCGGGAATGATTTTCCCGGGGCGCTTGTGGAAACCGGAGCGTTTGAAGGTGATGCCCTCATTTACCGCTCGGAATTTCCCATGGAAGGCGCAACGCTGAAATTACGAAACGTCACGCGTGTCACCGGCCCGGGAACGCTCGTGAGCGAAGAATTCATGGCCATGAAAGATGCGCTAGAATCGTTGCTCGTGCGCGTGGAAGCCAGGAAGCGATAGCAGGTGCGGCTACCTACGGCGTTGCGTCTCCGCCACTATCCTTGAAACTGAGCTGAAGATAGCGGGAAGGCTTTTTCCCTGGAATCGATAGCGTTTCGAGCGAGCCCGCCTCAAGCCAAATCACTTCGCCTCCATGGAGGGTCTTCGTGGGCTTGCCCTCCACCTCGATTTGAATTTCGGATTCGTTCAGCGCGATTAGCAGAGATTCTGTTTGCGGAACAGTTCCGAGTTTCCCGGCATTCGGACTAGTTTGGATTTGATCCAAAGTAATTTCCGCGGTTTCAAACTGCGGCTCGATAAAATAACTCTTTTGTTTGTCCGCAGGCGTCGTCCTGCAAGGAGCGGTACGACCGTCCGGGACGATTTGCGCGCAAAGATTGCGGGGTTCGCCCTGAGGCTTCAATAGTTCGATAGTTACATTGCTGAGAGAGACCCCGGAATCTGTGCGGGCAATATGCGCGAAGCCGCCGCGGGAGTAGCCGACTTGTCCGTCCGTCATTACGAGATGGGCTTCGGGTTTTCCGGCGACGGTATGAATGACGTCAGTCGGGCCTAGTGCCACGTAGATGTAGGGCAAGTCGTGCTGGTGAAGAAGCGTGGCCTCGTGCGGGGGGATGTTCACGCGGAATACGCGGACGTAGGAGTTTTCAAAGACGAGCTGGTGATGCGGCTCCTTCGGGATGGGGACGGCGACCGGGGCCTGAGCGCTGAGAGAAAATGCGAAAAGAAGCAGGAGCGAGCAAAGAAATGGCTTCATCTGAGACCTCCGTCGAAAGCAAACCACCGCGAAAAGAAAGGTGGCGAGATAAACTCGCTGCTACAAGAGCAAGCCTGCGGGGCTAAGGCAGTCGTTACAGAATCAAACCTCACCGGTCCAAGACCGGACACTACATTGGACAAATTTCAAATGCGCTCGAAGATGCCGGCGGCGCCCATGCCGCCACCGATGCACATGGTGACCATGCCGTAGTGCGCGTTTTTGCGCTGAAGTTCGCGGATGAGGGTGGCGGTGAGTTTTGCGCCGGTGCAGCCGAGCGGGTGGCCGAGGGCGATGGCGCCGCCGTTGGGGTTGACGCGCGAGGCGTCGAGGCCGGCTTGCTGGATGACGGCGAGAGATTGCGCGGCGAACGCTTCGTTGAGCTCGATGACGGCGATGTCGTTCAGTGAGAGGCCGGCGAGCTTCAGGGCTTTGGGGATGGCCTGGACCGGGCCGATGCCGAACTCTTCGGGGAGAACGCCGGCGGTGGCATAGGCGACAAAACGCGCGAGGGGCTTGAGGCCCAGCGATTTGGCGCGGGCGTCGCTCATGATGACGGTTGCGGCGGCGCCGTCGCTCATCGGCGAACTGTTTCCTGCGGTGACTGTACCCTTCGCGTGAAAGGCGGGTTTGAGCTTGGCGAGGACGTCGAGGTTCGTGTCGGCGCGGGGGAGTTCGTCGGTGGCGAAGACAAAAGTTTGCGTCGCCGGTTTCGGCGCGGCCTTTGTTTTCGAGGATGCGCCGTTGCCGTTGGGGAGCGCAGTGATCTTCACTTCCACCGGGATTGTTTCGTCTTTGAAATTGCCGGCGGCGATGGCAGCGAGAGCTTTCTTGTGGGAATTGGCGGAGAACTGATCGGCTTGTTCGCGAGTGATGCCGAATTTGCGCGCGATATTTTCCGTGCCGAGGCCCATGTTGATGTAGGTGTCGGGATAATTGTCGACGAGCCACGGATTAGGCGAAATCTTGTTGCCGCCCATAGGGACCATGGACATGGATTCTGTGCCGCCTGCGACGATGACTTCGGCCGAGCCGGCGCGAATGCGTTCGGCGGCGAGGGCGATGGCCTGCAAGCCGGAGGAGCAGAAGCGGTTGATGGTCATCGCGCTGGTTTCGACGGGGAGTCCGGCGCGGAGCGCGGCGATGCGCGCGACATTCATGCCCTGTTCGCCTTCGGGCATGGCGCAGCCGAGAATCACGTCGTCGATTTCCTTGGCGTCGAGGCCGGGAACGCGGGTGAGCGCTTCCTTGATAGCCAGGGCGGCAAGATCGTCGGGGCGCGTGGCGCGGAGCGAGCCTTTGTAAGCCCGGCCGACGGGAGTGCGGACGGCGGAGACGATGACGGCTTCGGGCATGGCGGGACCTCGCAGTCGAGATACAGAGTTCATTGTTGGGCGAGCGAGAGGAAAATGCAACTCATGAGGCTTGGTGCTACGTGCTGGAATGGTTTCCGGTCCTCAGTTATCCGTATTCAGTTAGAGGAGAAAAAATACTTGATGGCTTGAACGAAAGAGTAACCAACACCAACCGAAGGTGATGCGGGACGAGCCACCACCAGGGCGGAGGTTATTCGGCGCGGAGGGCCTCGACCGGGTCGACGGTGGTGGCGCGGCGCGAGGGCAGGTAGCTGGCCAGAAACGCGGTGGCTACGAGACCGAGGGATGCGGCACCATACGCGAGTGGGTCGACGGGGCTCACTTTGAAGAGCAGCGAAGACATCAGGCGCATCACGACGATGGCCACGGCAAGTCCGCAAGCTACGCCGATACCCGTCAGCGTCAAGCCGTGGCGGACGAACATCCCGGTGAGCGTTTTCTGCTGAGCGCCGAGGGCCATGCGAATCCCGATCTCGCGGGTGCGCTGGGAGACGGAATAGGCGATCACACCGTAGATGCCGACGACGCCGAGGAGCAGCGCCATGACGCCGGCAACGCCGAGCATGATCAAGGTGAAGGAAGTCCGTGCCATGGAGCGCTTATAGAAAAAGTCCAGAGTGTGAACCTCGGCAAGGGGAAGATTCGGGTTCAGGGACCAAACCGCCTGGCGGACCTCGTTCAAGAAACTTTCCGAGCCGGTGCGGGAGCTGCGAAGGATGAAGGCCACATCGCGGAAAGCAAAGGAATCATCACTTTCGAAATGATCCATCATCAGAGGCCAATAAACGGAGGTGGTGGCAGGCTTGGCGACGCCATCATCGTACACATCGCCGACGACGCCGATGATTTCGCGCCAGTCGTCTTTGGTGCTGACGCGGATGCGTTTGCCGAGCGCGGCGGAAGGGTCGTTCCAAAGTTCGCGAGCTGCGTTTTCAGAGATCATGGCGACGGGGATTTTCTTGTAGGTGTCGTTCCAAGTGAGCTCGCGGCCGGCAACCAGCGGCATGCCCAAAGTGCCGAGAAATCCAGGCGAGACGAACTTGAACCGGCGGAGCGGAGGAAGCTGGCCTTCGGCATAGGTGCGGCCCTCGAGGAAGACGGGATCGGTCCAGCCTTGGCCCGTCATCGGGAGCTTGGAGATGATTCCGACGGAAGTGACTCCGGGAATCGCGGCGAGCCTTTGCGAGATCTCCTCCTCCATGCGGACGACCTTTTCGTCTTCTTTCGCCTGCGCACTGACAATCGATACCCGGAAGGTTTGCACCGCGGCGGGCCCGACGAA
>DATNLB010000073.1:0-2789 GCA_035603095.1 Candidatus Acidiferrales bacterium | reverse complement strand
GGTAATCCGGCGAAGCTCACGCTCCTCCTCAAGGAGTTTTTTCTCCGCTCTTTTTCGATCTTCGATGTCGGTATTGCTCCCAAACCAGGCGAACTGGAAACTCGCATCCGGCGATATGACGGAGAGTACCGATGGTTCCTGATACGGATCGTTCCGCAACTCGACGCAGAAGGCAACATCGTTAGGTGGTTTGGAAGCAATACCGACATCGAAGATCGAAAACGAGCGGAGAATAGACTCCTTGAGGAGGAGCGCGAACTCCGCCGGATTACGGATGCGATACCGCAGACCATTGTCGTCCTGGACCCGGATGGGCACCCGCTTTACGCGAACCAGGCAATGCTCGACTATATCGGCCTCACCATGCAAGATGTAGTCGCCTCGGACTTTCGCGCCAGAATCTTCCATCCCGAAGATCTCGAGAGATTGCGCGAGGAGCGCAAAGCAGGCTTGGCTCGCGGACTGCCGTTCGAAATCGAACAACGAGCGCGCCGGAAGGACGGTCAGTATCGCTGGCTCCTCCTCCGTTACAACCCGTTCCGCGACGAGCAGGGACGTCTGGTGCGCTGGTATGCGACGGGAACCGACATCGATGATCGCAGGCGCGCCGAAGACAGAACAAAAAATGAAAACATTGCCCTCCGTGAAGACGTAGACCACTCCTCGATGTTCGAGGAGATTGTGGGTTCTTCACCGTCTCTCCGGAAGGTCCTAAAGGCCGTGGACAAAGTTGCCGCAACGGACTCAACAGTTTTGATTCTTGGAGAAACGGGGACAGGGAAAGAACTAATCGCCAGGGCGATTCACAAACGATCGAAAAGATCGACCAGAGCATTCATACGCGTAAACTGCGCCGCGATTCCCCAAGCCTTGATCGCTTCGGAACTGTTCGGTCACGAAAAAGGCGCCTTCACGGGAGCTGTGGAGCGGCGTGTGGGCCGATTTGAAACAGCGGACGGAGGAACGCTCTTTCTCGATGAGATTGGCGATTTGCCACCGGAGACCCAAATCGCCTTGCTGCGTGTTCTGCAGGAGCGCGAATTTGAGCGGGTCGGAAGCGTAAACCCCATTCCCGTCGATGTGCGCGTCCTGGCCGCGACCAACAAAGACCTCGGGGCGGCGGTCGCCGATGGCACATTCCGGCAGGACTTATTCTACCGTCTCAATGTCTTCCCAGTGTGTATTCCTCCGCTACGGGAACGCACGGAGGACATTCCCTTGCTCGTCGAGTATCTGATCGAGCGCTACGCAAGAAAAGCGGGGAAGAAGATAACCAATGTCGACCGCTCAACGCTCGAACTGTTCGAAGACTATGATTGGCCGGGAAACATCCGTGAACTGCAAAACGTGATCGAGCGGGCCGTAATTCTCTGCGAAACGGCGACTTTGTCAGTCGATGAAACTTGGTTCAGGCGCGACTCGAAGTCAGGCGGCGACCAGGTTCTCCCTCTCACCACGGCTTTGACCGAGAACGAGCGGGACATCATCGAGAAGGCGCTCGCTGAATCCGCCGGCCAGGTCGGCGGCGCAACTGGCGCTGCCGCGAGACTAGGTATTCCTCGCCAAACGCTGGACTCAAAGATCAAGATGCTTGGCATCAACAAATTCCGCTACAAAAACCCCTGAATATAAGCCTGAGGCTAGTGATATACGGTTCGTACCCAATAACCAGCAGGCTTGGAGCCGAAACCTCGGCTATTGCTGACAGTTGTTGACCCACCGCGCGGCTAAGCTCAACAGAACTAGGCAGCAAGAATGGCAATCTTCTTGCATCACTTTGCCTTTGCACGGCCCGAAATATGACTTTCAAGATCGAAACTATTCGGTCGCGCAATCGGACGATCTTAAAGATCAGTGGTCGGCTACAGCGCGAGAATCTAGCCGAGCTAAACAAGCAAATGGGAACCGACCCGGCACGAACGGTGCTGGACGTTTCCGAAGTTACTCTGGTCGACCTTGAAGTGGTTCGCTTCTTGATTGGCTGTCAGGACCAAGGAGTAGAGTGCGCGAACCCCTCTCCCTACATTCGGGAGTGGATGAACCGTGAGCGCAAGCTCGAATCACAGTAGCGTATGTAAAACCTGGAGAGACGCCGACAATGTGCGAACAGGCCCTGGTAGCAGCAGCGAAGCAAGGTCAAGTGGATGCCTTGGGCGCACTGTGCCAACCTCTTGCGCGAAAGCTTATCCACAGCGCGCAGCGCATCACCAGAAATCGTGAAGACGCAGAGGACGCCATTCAAGATGCGTTCTTGAGTGCCTTCATTCACATTAAGAACTTTGACGGCAGGTCCAGCTTCTCCACATGGTTGACACGCATCGCGATGAATTCAGCACTTATGACCCTTCGCAAGAAACGTAGTTCACGGGAAATACCGATAGGTTGCGGCGAGTTGGGCGCAAATGGAGTTGGGTGGGATGTACCGGACCCTTCCGCGAATCCGGAAGCGTTGTGTGCGCAGCTCGAGAAGGAAAGAACTCTTAGGGAAGCGATCTGCGAACTACGACCGACCATTCGACAGGTTGTTGAGATTCAACAGTTGCAAGAGATCCCCATGAAGGAAGCAGCCAAGATGATAGGCCTCTCAGTGACAGCTGCGAAAGGACGATTGTTTCACGGGCGACGAGCACTGAGGAAAGCATTTGGGCTGAGAACGAACCAGCACGGGCGAAGACGCAGCTATCTTCGACGCGATGGCTCCGAAGCCGCATGGGAGAGAACCTCCGGGTTCCTGCGCAAGGTGGTCTAGGCACCGGTTCCTCAGGATATAAGAACTCATTGCGAAGTCG
>DATNLB010000081.1:0-15356 GCA_035603095.1 Candidatus Acidiferrales bacterium | reverse complement strand
GCCATGGCGCTCTCCGACCGCATCGCCCTGCTGCGCGACGGCGCGCTTGAGCAAGTGGCCTCTCCCCGCGAGATCTACGCGCATCCCGCCACGGCGTACACCGCCCAGTTCATCGGCCAGACCAATTTATTGCGTGGTGAGATTCTAGATGGCATGGCCAGATGCGGCGCCCTGAAGTGGCCCACGGATGGCCCGAGTGGTGCCGCTATTTTCTCGTTGCGCCCGGAGGCCATCCGTCTCGCCTCCGATGCTGTGGCCGCTCCGGGAACCGCGCGGTTCCGCGCCGCACTTCAACAGCAGTTCTTCAATGGCGCGAGTGAATTGCTCGAAGTCAGTTGCGGCGGCGGCCAGCTCTTGCGCGTGCGTATTTTGGCACGAGGACCTCTTTCCGGCGAACACGACTTCGTTTTCTCGATCGCGGACGCCATCCGCGTCCATGAATGAAGACCAGTCAGAGAGGATCGAATTCGTAGTGCAGTGACAAGATGACTTGAGCGGTCAGACTTGCCGGCGGCTCTTCACCGTCACTAGTCACCAATCACCAGTCACTCCCCATGTACTCACGCGCTTACAAAACGCTTGTCTCTCTCCCGCCGCTCCTCTGGGTCGGCTTGTTCCTCCTGCTTCCCTACGCGCTGATGTTCGCGCACAGCTTCTGGGCCGTCCACGACGGAGCTCTGGTCCACCAGTGGAACCTGCACAATTACGTGACTCTCTTTTCCAAGCCCGTCTACGTCGAAGTTCTCCTGCGCACCATGCGCATCGCCGCCTCGGTGACCCTTTGCTCTCTGCTGCTCGGCTACCCGCTCGCCTATTACTTGTCGTTTCATGCCGGCGCCCGCAAAGAGCTGCTCTACCAGCTCGTCATCGTGCCGCTGTGGGTGAGTTACCTGGTGCGCGGTTACGCATGGAAAACCATTCTCGGCAGCGAAGGCGTGCTCAACGGTTTCTTGCAATACCTGCATCTCACCCATGCGCCCGTCGCGTTCCTTCTCTACAGCCCTTTCGCCGTGGTTCTCATGCTCACGCACATCTATACGCCTTTCGTCTTTTTGCCGATTTACGCGGCCCTCGAACACATCCCGCGCCCGCTTGTCGAAGCCTCGCACGACCTCGGCGCAGGATCGGCTCAAACATTTTTGCGTGTCATCTTGCCTCTTTCCATTCCCGGCCTGCTCGCCGGCGCAACCTTCGCCTTCGTTCTATCGCTGGGCGATTTCCTCGCGCCGCTCCTTGTCGGCGGCGCTTCCGGCACCATGATCGCCAACGTGGTGCAGAGCCTGTTCGGCGCGGCGTATGACTGGCCGCTCGGCGCGGCGATTTCCGTTTGCATCTTGATCATCACCATCTCCTTGCTTTTTCTCAGCGAGCGTCTGGAAAAGCGGTGGTCCTTCAAATGAGCGGGCACGCTCCAACCCGCCGCGCTCCCCTGCTCGCCATTTATTCCGCGCTCATCTTCATCTTTATCTATCTGCCGGTCGTCGTTCTCATTCTTTACTCTTTCAACCGTGACGGCGTCGGCGGTTTCCCTCCCCGCCATCTCACACTCGATTGGTACCGCCGGCTCTTTGCGGATGGACCCATTTGGGATTCCCTCCAAAACAGCCTGATCGTCGCCGCCGGCAGCGTCGCACTCTCGCTGACGCTGGGGCTGCTGGCCGCGCTCGCGCTCGACCGCGCCACTTTCCCCGGAAAAGCTCTCTTCCGCCGCACTGTTCTCTTGCCGTTGATTCTCCCCGGCATCATTACCGGTCTCTCCCTGCTCATGTTCGCTGTCTTTGCCGGCGCCCAGCTCAGCCTGCTCACCGTTTTTCTCGGCCACGGCACCGCGTTGATCTCTGTCGCCACCACCGAGCTCTTCGCTGGCCTGCAAAAAATGGACCGCGCTCAGGAAGAAGCTTCCCTCGACCTCGGCGCGACGCCGCGGCAGACTTTCTGGCTCGTCACTCTTCCGAATCTCAAACTCTCCCTGATCGCCGCCGGCCTGCTCATCTTCACGCTCTCGATGGACGAGATCGCCATCACCTTTTTCCTGATCGGGCGAGATAATACTTTGCCTCTCGAAATCTGGGGCCGCCTGCGACGCGGCATTACTCCTGAAATCAATGCCATCTCCACCCTGATTTTCGCCGTTTCCGTTGGCCTAATTGTAATCTGGTATCGCGTGCGTGCCAGTGCCGTCGGCGCCGAAGCTCAGGAGCTTCTCGAAAGACCTTAGGAGGTTGTATGGCGCAAACCTGCATGTTACCCGCGGCGAGGATCAGGTTATGAAGAACGGTAAGTTTCGCCGCTGGAAGTCCGTGTTCTTGTCCGTAGTCTTGCTCTTCGGTTTCGCTCCCCTGGTGGCCCGCGAAGCAGCGCAGTCATTCGATATCGTCATCACCAACGGCCACATCATCGACGGCACCGGCTCGCCCTGGTATTCCGGCGACATCGGAATTCGCGACGGAAAGATTACCGCCATCGGTAATCTGCAGGACGCAGGACGCGCGCGCACCATTGATGCCCGCGGCAGAGTTGTCGCTCCGGGCTTCATCGACATGCTGGGACAGTCGGAGTACACCATCCTTGTCGACCCCCGCCTGCCCTCCAAAATCTTTCAGGGGATCACTACGGAAATTACCGGCGAAGGCGAATCGATCGCCCCGCTGAACGACGTTATTCTCCGCTCCGATCGTGAGCAATACGATCACTATCGCATTCAGCCCGACTGGCGGACGTTTCGCCAATATTTTTCCCGCATCGAGAAGCAAGGCATGGGAATCAATCTCGCCAGCTACGTGGGCGCCACACGCGTCAGGCGCATGGTGCTCGGCGATAATGATGTTCAGCCTACCGCAGGCCAGATCGAGCAGATGAAGGAGCTCGTCCGCCAGGCCATGCGCGATGGTGCCGTCGGCGTCTCCACTTCCCTCGAATACGCTCCCGCCCCTTATGCCAAGACTGAAGAGTTGATCGCCCTCGCCGCTGAAGCCTCCAAATTTGGCGGCATTTACGCCACGCACATGCGCAACGAAGGCACCGGCATCTTGGCGGCCATCGACGAGGCCGTGCGCATCGGCCGCGAAGCGCACATCCCCGTCGAAATCTGGCATTTCAAAGTGGGCGGCAAACCGAGCTGGGGCCACATGCCCGACGCCATCGCAAAAGTGAATGCCGCGAGGGCCGAGGGACTCGACGTCTCCGCGGACACTTACGCCTACACCGCCTGGTTCAACGATTTTTCCGCTTTCATTCCCGCGTGGGCACATGACGGCGGCAACGCCAAGCTCATCGAGCGCCTAAAAGATCCCGCGATGCGCGCACGCATGCGCAAGGACATGCTTACGCCGTCCGACCAATGGGACAACGAGTGGCAGGAAATTCCCGGGCCGGAAGCGGTGCTCATCGGCGTCGTAAACAATCCACAATTGCTCCCCTTGCAAGGCAAGACGCTGGCGGAGATTGCAAAAACCTGGAACAAGGATCCCATGGACGCACTCTTCGATCTCCTGATCCAGGATCATGCCCTCACTTCTGTAGCCGTCTTCGGCATGTCCGAACCGGATGTCTCCCTCGCCCTCCAGCAGCCCTGGGTGGCCGTGGACAACGACTCCTCCGGCACTTCGCCCGAAGGCATTCTCGGTCGGGAACATCCTCACCCGCGCGCCTACGGCACGTTCCCGCGCATCCTTCGCAAGTACGTTCGCGAAGAACACCAGCTCACTCTCGAAGACGCCATCCGCAAGTTCTCCGCGTTGCCGGCGCAGCGCATGCGCCTGACGGATCGTGGTGTCCTGAAAGCCGGCATGTACGCCGACATCGTCATCTTCGACCCCGCAACCATTCACGACCTCGCGACGTTCGAGAAACCCAATCAATTGTCTGAGGGCATGGTCTATGTGCTTGTGAACGGCGTGCCGGTCATCGATCAAACCAAAATGACCGGTGCGCTACCCGGAAAAGTTCTGCGCGGGCCCGGCTACGTGCCCTGAAACTCCTTTGAAATATTCCGAGAGCGCATTCCCGCTCTGCCCGCAAATCGTTCATAATAACGGGCACGGTCGTTGTCCTCGACGGCCTGTCCTTTCGCGGAGACAAACCATGGCCGATCGCCTGGAAGATTTTCAGAAGTTTCGCACCGACCTGAACGAGGAAATCCTCGGCTGCGGCCATCTCGGCATCAAGCGCTTCTTCGCTCTCGACCACCAGGCCTACGAACCCGGCCCGCTCGGCACCAAGAACAAGGAATTACTCGGGCTAGTCGCCTCCGCGGTGTTGCGCTGCGATGACTGCATCACTTACCACCTGGTTCGCTGCGGCGAAGAAGGCTGGAAGCGCGAAGAAGTGATCGACGCTCTCAACGTGGCGCTGATCGTTGGCGGCTCGATCACCATTCCTCACGTGCGGCGCGCCTTCGCCCGCATGCGTGAAATCGGCGGTTTGCAACCTTGAGAGATCGCATTTGAGATATCGAAGATGAGCGCCACGGCCAATCCATCGCTTTCCCAGCCCGGGGGTCTCGGCAAAAGGCTGCGCCAACTTGCTGTCGGCACTCTGTTCGCCTTGGTGCTGCTTATTCCTAAGATGCTGCATGTGCGCCGCAACCCGCGCTCTTGGATGGTCTTGCGTATTTTCCTGGGAGTCGCCGGAGCAGCGCTGGTCCTCCTGCCGCTCGGCTTGTGGACCAGTTTTGTTCCGGCCATCGTCGGCCTGGCCATGTTCATCAGCGCGATTCTTCTGCCTCCCGCCAAACCCGATGCCAACGCCGACGACAAGGCTCACGAACTGGGAGCCCTCGTGGTTGTCAACGGCGGGCGATTTCAACCCGGAGGTGCGCCCTCTGCTGCCGTGCAGCTCTTTGTCGGCGCCGAAAGTATTTGGGTGCTCGACCGGAGCTTCCAGCCGCTCCTTGAGATCCCCGTCAGCGAAATCACTGCCGCCTCCGCGGAGCAATCCGAAGAATCCTGGCGCCTGCGAATCGCGTGGGCCGGTCACGCCGCCGAATTCTCGTACGGCGGCATCTTTGCCGAGCATCTCGCGCGCGTCGCGGAGAGCACCATCCGCAGTGTAATGCGCCCTGCTTTTCCCGTTCTTCCCCAACGCCGCGCCGCCGGCGCCTGATTTTTCTTTAGTAACTTTCCCATCCGAATTGCGCGCGATTTGCACAAGTTGTGTCACACTGTATGCATGGCACGTGGCTGGGAAAGCAAGGACGTCGAATCGCAGGTCGAAGCTACGGAAGCACCGCAGCAGAAACCGGGCTCGGGACCCAAGACTCCGGAAGAGCTCATCCGCGAAGAACAGCGCAAGGATCTTCAACTATCCCGTATCCGCATCGTGAACGACCTCGCTTCCGCCACGCATCCCAACCATCGCAAGTCGCTCGAAGCCGCCCTCGCCCACCTCGACAAAAAAATCGCCGACCTCAGCTAGTCTCGCGGAATAAATCGCTGGTTCTCATCGCATCGCGTGAGCCGCGATGCGCGCCGGCGGTAACGGATACATGTCACCAGTTTTGAGAATCGAGCTGGAGTACTGTTCGGAGAAGGACATTCGCGCCGTTGACAATATCCGGCGGCCGAGAAAACTCTTCCGGGGCGTGGCTGATGCCGCCGATGCTGGGAATAAAGATCATCCCGCTGGGAGCAAGGCGGGACATGCTTTGAGCATCGTGTGTGGCGCCGCTGGGGAGCACTTTCGTGGCCAGGTTCAATTGCTTCGCGGAATCCGCAATGAGCTGGCGCAAACGAGGATCGCTGAGTGCGGGGCGATCGCTGACGATCTGCTGAAAGCTGAATTTTGTTCCACTGGCTTGTCCGATCTGTTCAGCTTCGTCACGGATTCTGCCAAAGAGCATGTCGATACGGGATTCGTCCAAATCGCGGACGTCGAGACCAAGCATCACTCTTCTCGGCACCACGTTGTAAGCGCCGGGTATGGCTTGAATCCTGCCCACCGTGCCCACCTGGCGGCCAGGGATGCTAGTTACCACCCGGTTCACCGCTTCGATAAATCTCGCGGCCGCGAGCAGAGCATCGTGCCGCTGGTTCATGGGTGTGGTGCCGGCGTGATTCGCGACGCCTTCAATGGTTATATCCCAACGATGATTCCCGACGATTCCTTCCACAACGCCTATGTCGATCTTCTCAGTGGCCAGCGTGCCGCCCTGCTCGATATGCAACTCGAGGTATGCGAAAATATCGCCGGGCTTGCGGCGGACGGCGGCTAACCGAGCGGGATCTCCGCCGATGAATGCAATTCCCTCACGAAGCGTCTTGCCGCTGCGCGTGGCCTGATTCAAGTCTTCTTCGCGCAATTCGCCGGAAATCGCACGGCTCCCCTGCAACCCACCTTCCTCATTCTGAAAAATGAGGACCTCCAAAGGGTGGCGTAGCGCAAGGTGGCCCTCGGTCAGAATCTGCGCGACCTCGATCGCACCCAAAGAACCAACTATTCCATCGTAATTACCACCTTGCGGCACCGAGTCGACGTGAGAGCCGATGACCAACGGCGGCAATCTAGGTTCGCTGCCTGCCCGTCGGCCGGAGATGTTCCCGGCCGCGTCGATACTCACGGTAAGCCCGGCCGCGCGCATCAAGCCGATCACATACTCTCTGCCTTGGCGGTCGGCTTCGGTGTAGGCCACGCGGCTGTAGCCGCCGCCGGGATCCTTTCCAATCGCGGCCATCGCGGTGACGTGCTCCATCACGCGCTCCCCATTGACGCGAGGGGAAGATTGCGAGCGAAGTGTTGGCAATGCAATGAGCAGCACTACAGAGAAAAGAATTAGATGGAAACGCGGCTTTACGCGGTTCATGGCGCGGAAGTCTCTCATTTTGCCCGGCGGCTGTATAGTAGCCGAGTGAGAGCGTCGCCTTGAGGGTCTACTGGGTGGCTTGCCTGGTCATCCTGCAACTGGACATGCTCATGGCACCCGGCCATCTACTTCTCGGATGGCCTATTTCTAACTCCCTAACGAATAAAATCTCCCGCCAGCCCCCAAAAGTCATTCACGTAATAATGCGACAGCACGTTTCCGAACAGATAGCAAATCCCCTGGCACGGCGGAATGTCTCCATAAATTCTCTTTCCGCGCGCAAAGATTTTTTTCAGCGAGCCATCCCGCAGCAAATTACCGGCAACTTTGCGCAGCGGCTCGCAGGGATAAAAAACATCGCCGTTCGGATATACCCGGGGAAACATCGTCGGATAGCACTGAAAATCACCGAAGCGCAGCAACGTCTCGATGGTCCTTGCCGTGCCGTTGATCGGCTGCGTGCCGTTGCGCCGCCGCTCGATGATTTTGTCCACCAGCGCTTGGTACTGCGGATTTTTCAGCAGCGCCAGGTTGGGCATTTTCTCCATTTGCGCGGACTGCGCCGCAAAAACAAAACCTTGCTCGCCGCACCAGTCCAGCAACCGTTCGACTTCACTCACGTTCCATTGCTCGATCACCGTACTGATGGTGATGCGCCGCGGGCTGCCCAGCAACTCCTTCGCCAGTTCGAGGTTTTCCAGCACTTTCGGCAACGCCGCTGGTTTCGAAAGCGGATTCGTCGGATCGGCCGACAGCGCATCCAGGCTCACCACCAGTCCTGTCACCGCTCGCAGAATCCGCGGCTTTCGATCCAACAGCGTGCCGTTGGTGATCAGCAGCAGAGAACGGTATTTGCATTCGAAGCGCGCCGCCTCGACCAGTTCCTCAATGTCGGTTCGCAGCGTCGGCTCACCGCCCGTAAACACGATAGAGTCCGTCTCTTTTCGAATTCGCTTTAACAGCGCGATCGTCTCTCTCGTCGGCAACTCGTCGCTGAAAACATCCGGTTCTTTTTGCGTGCAGTAACTGCACGCCAGGTTGCATTTGTGCGTAACGTAAAACGTAACCGCGTAGGGCGCCACCACTTTGGTCCGCAAAACCTTCCGCCGCCAAGCGTTGCGGAAATAAAGCTGAAAATTCTTAGCCACAAACGGCGCTTGCCGCACCAGCCCGCGCAGGAGATCGCGTTTCGATGCCGGGCGCTTGTCCAGCGCACTGACGGGAACGAAATTCGCCTTCTTCTCGGTCATGGACAGTCACCTCAGCCTACAGCAGCGGCACGCTCAGGCCAAGAAAGCAGTAGGGGCGCAGCGTGCCGCGCCCCTACTTAGAAAGTCTTGTGAACTTGAAACTCTAAGTCAGTCAGTAAAAACTACGCCAACGGCAACATGCCCCTTCTCCGGTCCCGCGTCGATTCTCACGACGTAACCGCGCAAGTTCATCGCTTGCACCCCATCCGTGCCCGGCGCCTCCATGGTGACTTGCAGCTCCGATTGCAGCCGTGGCAAGTGCTTCAGTGAAATCAGCGCTCCCTGCAAGGAAATGTCCCGCACGACGGTTTCTTCCTCGAAGTCTTTCCCGCCTTCGGTTACGCCGCAGACTTTCGCGTGGAATTGTGCCTCGCGGCGCAACGCCGTTCGCGTTCCCGGCATGTGCGCTTGAACTCTGTCTCCTGGTGCCCCGAGCGTGATCACCATGCCTTCGCTCGCCGCGAACACCGAGTCGAACTCTTGCCGCGCCTGCCGAAGAATCGAATCCACCATGCGGTCGGTCGAATCGGGGTCGTGGTGGAAAAGCACCAGGGTCTTCGCACCCGCATGGCGCGCCACCTTTACGCCCTCCAGCCACGTGGAATGTCCCCAGCCCTTCCTTGTCGTCTCCAGTTGCTCGGGTGTGAATTGCGCGTCATTAATGAAGATGTCCGCATCGGCGGCCAGCTCCCGTAGGCTCTCGTCCAGTTTCGCGTCGCCCGGCTCGTTGTCCGTGGCATAGGCCACCGTTCCCGCCGGCGTCTCGATTCGAAAGCCCAGGCAGCCCTGCGGATGATTCAGCCAGCGCGCCGTGATCTTGTTCTCTCCAACTTTGAACGTATCGCCGCCGTCCACTTCCTTGAACTTTCGTTTCGCGTTCATCGCGGACAGGTCCACGGGAAAGTACGGCAGAGCCATCTGCGCTTCGAAGACTTGTTTCAGGCTGTCGCGCCCCAGATATTTGGATCGGAAGCTGTAGAAATGAAATTCGTTGTTCTCCGCGTACAACGGCGAAAAAAACGGAATCCCCTGGATGTGATCCCAGTGATAATGGGTGACCAGGATGTGCGTCTCCGGCGCTTTCCCGCCGTTCGGCGCGGCCCAGCGGCTCCCCAGCATGCGCAGCCCCGTGCCGCAATCCAGAATGAACTGCGTGCCGTCCGGCGCAATCAGCTCCAGACAGGGCGTATTGCCGCCGTAGCGCCACGTCGCCGGGTCCACCGTCGGCGTCGACCCGCGCACGCCCCAGAAACTCAATTTAGCGATGGGAAGCGTCATTGCTATGAGCGCAAAACCCCTGTCTGAAGGCTCGTTCCGCGCACGCGTGGAACGAGAAGCTCGTTTCATGGTCGCAGCCGACGGAAGGAGCGTCAATCAATTCGCGGAGGCGAAGTGTCATACTGCCCAACAAGCTGGGGAAAGGGCTGCACCGCCGCCATCGTGCGGGTAGAATAAAGTGGATGGCCGCTCATTCCCACGACCACGGTCACGCCGGTCATTCGCATTCCCTCGGCCACACTCACGCTGGCCATTCTCATCCCACGCTGCGCCCCTCTGTGCTCGGCTGGGCCATGGCCGCTACGCTCGGTTTGGTTATAGCGGAGGTCTTTGGCGGCATTCTCGGCCGCAGCGTCGCCCTTCTCAACGACGCGGTTCATAATCTTTCCGACGTCCCCGCGCTCGGCATTTCCTATCTCGCGATGCGCTGGGCCGAACGGCCTGCCGATAGCGAAAAGACCTACGGGTATCATCGCGCCGGCACTCTGGCCGCGTTCACCAACGCCTTTGTCCTCGTCTTGCTTTCGCTGTGGCTCGGGTATGAAGCTTTCGAACGCTTCCGCTCACCCGTGGCCGTGGTCGAGAGCTGGATGATCTGGACCTCCGTCGCCGCTCTCGCCGTCAATGGCGGCATCACCCTCGCTCTTGTCCGCGGGAGGGGCGACCTCAATCTGCGCAGCATCCTGGTTCACAATTTCGGTGACGCGCTTTCAAATATCGCCATCATCGCCGGCGCAGTAATCATCCATGCGACCGGTGCGCTTTGGATCGATCCGCTTCTCGGCCTGGCCATCGGCTTGCTCGTGCTCTGGTCCAGCATCGGCATCCTGCGGGAATCTTCACACATTCTTCTGGAAGGCCGCCCGCTTGATTTGCGCGTTGAGGACGTCGCCCACGCTATCTTGACGGTCCAGGGTGTGCAGGAAGTGCACGATGTGCATCTTTGGTCCCTCGGCGGAGGTCACCATGCGCTCAGTCTCCACGCGCGCATCCCGGATATGCACCTCGACGAGTGTGAGCGCTTGCTCGCCTCAATTCAGCGCGTAGCGGCAAGGGAATTTGGAGTTGAGCATACCACCGTGCAGTTGGAGCGCGCCGGCCTGCCCGCGACGTCTGGCTACGTCATGCCGGAACCCGTAAAAAAATAGCCTTCACGCCGGCGAATGAAAATTCAATCCACGTTGTTCGTTGAATTGCCGCGTTGCGTCCAGATCCAGCGCATCCTGCGTAACCGTGCGGCGCAAACCTTGGCTCGTAATGTAGCGTAGCGTGCCTTTTTCCCACGCGTAGGCCACCGCAAAAAACACCGTGCCATCCCGCCGCACAAAAACAAATTCGTCGTTATCGGAAGCTGCAGGGCTAGCCGCTTCGGCCGCTGGCGCCGCTACTGGCTGAGGAGTTCGGTTTCGCCGGTCTGCCTCGCGAACTTCCGCATCCGTGGCTTCTGGCTGCGGAGCCTCTGCCGCCGAACCATCCTCTGCGGGTACCGGAGAACTCGGCTCGGAAAATCCGCCGTCAAGAATGGGAAAGAAAAAGGGCTCCTGAAACCCGCGTCCCCGGAGCCCAACCGTCCCTGACCCACACGTCGCAGCCTGGTGCACCGCATCGAATCCCAATCCCGGCGCCGAGCTGCAATCCGATCGACGACGACCATCCTCGCCATCGAAGCGCCTTCGCGTGGTGTTCTGCGGTCGCGCAGCTCGCACTGCCGGCGCGGCCGTTTTCGGGCGCACTGCTCCGCCCCTCGGCACCGTCCGAGTCCCAGGCATGGCGTGCGAAGTCCCCGCGTGCGGAGCCTGCGTCACTACCCTCGGTGCAACACCCACAGTATGGGAAACCACCGGCATCCCTCCGCGCCCTTGGGCCTGCGCGCCTGCCGGGAGAAAGACCACAAAACCTGCAAGAATGATCTGGCGGACCATAGTCTTCACCTGAAGGTCCGGCCTGCCGGGCCTTTCACCATCAATCCTTTATCAAAACCCAGCAACCCTCAATAAGAAAGATGCGCCAAGCGCAGCGTAGGTTTCAATCCAACTCACTCGCTGAGCGCTGAATTCCCGCGCTCCAAACGTTCTCTCCTTTCGCCTTCCGGCGCAAGCAGCCTGCATTCCCTATCCCTTATTCTTGCACTGTGCTATAACCGTCGAGCCGTGGAACGCGCCGCGAAGTGGGAGCTAGCCCGGGTCCATACCGAGCCGGCACAGGCCGCAGCTGAATCCGTTGCACCTTTGCAGGGCCGTCCGAGTCTCGTCGCTGGTACCGAAGATCCTTCGCGGTATTGTCCCGTCTGCTCGCAGCGGTTGGAGTTGCGGCGCTGCAAGTTGCTCTGTTCCGCGTGCGGCTATTACATGTCCTGCGCGGACTACTATTAGCCGCGAGGTGATTTGACCGCTGCCCGGTGTTCGATTACGATTCATCGCTCAGGGATCATCCATGTTTTGATAAGCTTTACGGCTCCGGCCCGGGTTGCCGCCGGAACCGCTTTCCGATGAGGAGGAAAATAACGTGGCTTTGAAGATGACATACCGCGAAGTGAATGGCGTGTCCGTGGTGGCACTGGACGGCCGGATCGTTCTTGGCGAGGAAAGTAATGCCCTGCGCGAAAAAGTCAAATCGCTGATCGCCGAAGGAAAAAAGAAAATTGTCCTCAACATGGACAACGTCACATTCATCGACAGCGCTGGGCTTGGCACCCTCGTTGCCGCTCATCACAGCGTAAAGACGCAGGGCGCTTCTCTGCGCCTCTGCCACCTCGGCAGCAAGTTCCAGGAAGTCCTCCAGATCACCAAATTGCTGACCGTCTTCGATGTGTACAACACCGAAGCCGAAGCCGTCGCCAGCTTCTCAAAAGGCGCCGGAGTATAAGCGTCCAAGCCGGATGGCAAGTGACGCACATGCTGGTTTTGTGCGTGTGACCTTTGCTGAAGGGCACCCTTCGGCGTGCCCTCATCTTTCATTTTTCTAGCAACCTCAGCCGCCGAACATGCTCCGCCAGGCAGCCCCTTGCCTTCCCACTTTTGAATTTTCATCTTCCATTTTCCGATTTCTAATTTTGGCCGCCACGGTGTTATCTTTCCCCGCGGAACGCGCCATGAAGCCCAAGCCCAAACTTGTCGCCAAGTCCTTCAAAGCCACTCTCGAGCCCATACCCTCGAGACTCGGCTGGGTCATTATCCGCATCCCGTTCGACGTCTCTAAAGTCTGGGGAACCCACGCCAAGGTCAGAGTCAAAGGGGAAATCAACGGTTTCGCGTTTCGCACTTCCGTGTTCCCCACCAGCAAGGGCTATCACTGCATGCTCATCAAAAGGAGCATGCAGACCGGAGCCAACGCCGCCCTCGGCGAAACCGCCCGGTTCCGCCTCGTACCCGATACCGCAAAACGCGTCGCCGTCGTCCCTGCCGAACTCCAGCGCATCCTCAACGAAGACCGCTCCTTCCGCCGCTGGTTCGACCAACTCTCCTTTTCCATGCGCAAGTGGATCTGCGATTGGATCGTCAATGTAAAAAACCCCGCATCCCGCGTCCGCCGCGCCGAGCAAGTCGCCGAACAGTTGCTTTCCACCATGGAAGCCGAGCTCGACCTGCCCCCCATCCTGAAGCTCGCCTTCGCCCGCGATCCCCGCGCCTATCTGGGCTGGCAATCCATGACTCCCCTGCAACGCCGCGGCCACCTGCTCGGCATCTTCTATTACCGCACCCCCGAAGCCCGCGACCGCCGCATCGCCAAAGTGATGGAAGAAGCCCTCGCCCGCACCGACCGCAAGCCAAGAACCAAAGCAGCACCCGAAGAAGTTACTGACGAAGGATTTTTGTAGGGCCGGACTTTAGTCCGGCCTTTCCCCATACTCAACTCGTGCCCCCCGAAATGTGTCGTGCTGGGCAATAAGCACCACGCTCGTGGAACGTCTGGCGCTCTTGTTACGGTTCAGAAGGCGCGTTATTTTTCATTCAAGAACCCCAGAACCTCTCCTGCTGTGACGCGGTGAATTCGGCGAATCTCGCGAGCAGCAGCACTGGAGCCCTCATGGTCCGCGAAATCCTCGAAGTCTTAGAGAAATGCCCTTTGGCGCAGTATGCGCTGGGAAAGGACCTTGTTCGTGTCCCTCCGGCCACTCCTGATGGATTCGAAGTCGTCATCGAACAAATCTGGGAAAACCATTACAGCGTGACTTATGGCCGCTGGCACGAAGACTTTTACTCGTTGGACGAAGCGCTGGGGTGCTTTTTCCTCGGCCTTACCAATCACTGTCGACTGGAAGTCTGTAGCAAGCATGGGAATCCCTTTCGCTGGACGGTAGAGTATTGGGACGACCCGCATTGGCGGAAACGGTCCACCAAGGCGACTTGGTCCCATCGGATTTTTGCGCCAGCGGTTACCGCTTACATGCAGAATGACCTCCCACTTGAAATCGATGTGCAGCCCATCCTGAACAAATTGGTCGCTCCTCATGGCTCCAGCGTGTAGGTGAAAACGCTGCGGTTTGAAAATTGCTGCTATAGGGTTTTGCAGGTCACCAATTCCCAACTCGGTGGCAGCGTGTGGCGCCGCCTAGCGCTTCGCAGCGATTCACACTTCGGACAAGTCAAGCATGGCCCGACCGAGAGAACAGATTCTCAGCTACGCCAGTTCCGACGGCAAGAGGCGACCAGAGCACCCCTGTCGTCGCGCGTCCGGTTGGCCAGGACATTTCGTGCGGCTAAGTCTTGGCATGTGGGGGCAAAGTGTTGACGGCAACTAAGCCGCCGCTGTGGTCGCCGCACCTTTCACGAATGCGAGCAGGTCGGCGTTAATCGTGTCGGCCTCGGTTGTGGGCATGCCGTGCGGAAAGCCCTTGTAGATTTTCAAAGTGCTATTCCTCAGCAACTTTGCCGACAGTGGTGCAGCATCGGCATAAGGCACGATCTGGTCGTCATCGCCATGCATGACTAGGACCGGCACAGTAATCTTCTTCAGGTCTTCGGTGAAGTCCGTCTGGGAGAAGGCCACGATGCCGTCATAGTGCGCCTTGGCGCCTCCCATCATGCCCTGGCGCCACCAATTCCAGATCGTCCCCTGCGAGGGTTTCGCGCCGGGCCGGTTGTAACCATAGAACGGTCCAGACGCCACATCGTAATAAAACTGGGATCGGTTGGCCGCAAGCTGCTTCTGCAGCCCATCGAACACGTCTTTGGGCAGCCCACCCGGATTGGCAGCCGTCTTCACCATCAATGGCGGAACCGCGCTCATGATCGCCGCTTTTGCCACGCGGCTTTCGCCGTGCCTGGCAATGTAGTGCACCACCTCGCCGCCGCCGGTCGAGTGGCCGATATGGATCGCTTCCTTGAGGTCGAGATGTGCGGTCAGCGCAGCCAGGTCGTCGGCGTAATGATCCATGTCATGGCCATCACCGGGCTGTGACGAGCGGCCATGCCCGCGCCGGTCGTGGGCTATGACGCGATAGCCGTGGTTGAGGAAGAACAGCATCTGCGTATCCCAGTCGTCTGCTGAGAGCGGCCAGCCGTGAGAGAAAACAATCGGCTGCCCGGATCCCCAATCTTTGTAGTAAATCGTGGTCCCATCTTTCACTGTAATCGTGCTCAAATGATTTTCTCCTTTTTCTTTTCTTGGAGATGTTGAAGTCGGCGCCCGGGCATTGGATGCAACGTGTCCCTTGGTTCAAGATCAGCGAATTGCCTTCTGCCTGTTAATCAACCAAGTCTGCGTCAGCGTACTCTGGAGCCGACGGCGCGTCAATAAAACCGACGATTCGTGGTGGATTGTCCGTGATCCGTCCTTAATCGAGGGCCAGGAAGCGCGGACATAGCTTGCAATTCCGACAGGCCGACATCGCAGCACTCATTGGACGAAAACCGCGTATATTCTGTTAGGCCGCGAGGACAAGCCTTTGCGCGATTTCAGCAAATAACACGGCATGGAGGCGTCACAATGCATCCTTTACGCAAACTACGGGAATCCGGTAAGCCTACCGCCGCCCAGGTGAGGGAGCTGCTTGCCGAAAACATCGTATTCAACAGCCCGATCCTGGT
>DATNLB010000083.1:0-3303 GCA_035603095.1 Candidatus Acidiferrales bacterium | reverse complement strand
GAGGGAGTGATCAGTTACGGAGTATCCTCATACGGCTACGATATTCGAGTGGCGGACGAGTTCCGGATTTTCACGAATGTGAACTCGACGATTGTGGATCCGAAACATTTCGATCCGCGGTCGCTGGTGGACTATAGAGGCGAGGTGTGCCTCATTCCGCCGAATTCCTTTGCGCTGGCGAGGTCGGTGGAATATTTCCGGATTCCGCGCAACGTGCTGACGATTTGCCTGGGCAAATCAACGTATGCGCGATGCGGGATCATCGTGAACGTGACGCCGTTCGAACCAGAGTGGGAAGGCTTTGTGACACTGGAAATCAGCAACACGACGCCGTTGCCGGCGAAGATTTACGCGAATGAAGGGCTGTGCCAGGTGATCTTTTTCGAATCCGACGAAGAGTGCGAAGTGAGCTACAAGGACAAGAAGGGGAAATACCAGTCGCAGAGCGGGATTGTGCTGCCGCGGCTGTAGATCAGGTGACTGGTGATTCGTGAATGGTGACTGGTCCGTGCCAGCAGCAACACCGGTGAGATCCTGAGGCTTTTTTCCCGCGATTAAGCGAGTGTGACGGTGACGAGCGGGTAGCCGCGTTCGCGCCAAGCATCCAGGCCGCCCTGCAGCGGGCGAATCCGCTTGATGCCATTCTTCCTGAGGAGCAGCGCCACACGGGCGCTGGTGGCTTCGTTTGGTCAAGTACAGTAGAGGATGACTTCGCGGTCGCGCGGCAGACGGTCACTCTTCTCCTCCAGCTCCTTGGAGTCCATGCGGAACGCGCCGGGAATGGTTTCAGGATCAGCTTCGAAGTCCAAGGAGTGGCGCAAGTCGACAATGACGAGCTCTTCGCCGGCGTCGAGTTTCTTTTTCAGTTCGTCGACGGTGATGCGCGAGATGCGCAGTTCACGCAGAAAGCGCTGGCGGGCGACAAACTTGTAGGCGATATAGACCGCGAGGACCCCGAGGAGAAGAACCAGGAGCCAGCCGCCGAGAGAGGCGAGATACTCCGCTACGCGCTCAATCTGACCGCTGAATATGTAGCCGAGGCCGAGAAACGTGCCGGCCCACAGGAAAGAACCCAAGGCATCGAAGAAAAAGAAACGCCGCGGACGCATGTGAAAGATGCCGGCAAGGGGAGGCGCGACCGTGCCCAGGCCAGGGAGAAACTTGGCCAGCAGAAGGGAGCGCGCGCCCTGCTTTGAAAAAAGCCCCTCGGTGCGGCGAACGCAGGAATCCGGCTCAAGCGAAATCTTGCAGAGGAGCTGGAGGATCTTGATGCCTTTGCGGCGGCCAAGCTGATACCAGATGGAATCCGCTGTTACCGCCGCGAGCATGACGTAGAACAGCGAAGCGAGAAAACTCAGGTGGCCGGTACCGGCGAGCGCTCCCGCGGCGAGCAACAGCGGCATGGAAGGGACCGGCAAACCCAGCTGCTCGGCGAAAACCCATCCGAGCAACAATATGTATCCATGATGGAGGAGAAATTCGAGCGTGCGGTGCATGGCGGGGCGGGGTCAGCGATCTCCGGTTATTTCGTTGCGAAAGGAGCAGTATGCCCCCAATGACCGGCCATGACAAATTCGGCAATGGGCTTGCGTGTTCTGGGCGCCATCTCACGATCCTTCAAAGGCTGAGGCAAGGAAGCCGGATCGCCTGGGTAACCGATGGCGAGTGCTGCGATCGCTTCCCACCCTGCGGGAATCCCAAAGACCTGGCGCGCTTTTTCCGGATCAAATCCAGCCATCTGGTGGACGGCCAACCCCTGGGCGGTCGCTTCCACGGAGAGCAAGGCCGTCGCCGCGCCGGTGTCGTATTGAGCGTTGCGGTTGGGGGCGTTGTTCTTCGCGAATGCCAGCTGCGCGACGGCGACCGCCAGCACGGGAGCGCTCTTGGCCCAATTGGCGTTGAATTCCACGAGAACGCTCAGCATCTTCTCAAAGTTATCTTTGTCGTCCCTCGTTGCCACGATATACGCCCAGGGTTGTTCGTTACTGCTGGAAGGCGCCCAGCGGGCAGCCTCGAAAATGCTGCGTAGAACTTTTTGTGGAACAGGCTTGTCGGCGAAAGCGCGCGGGCTCCAACGTTCGCGAATCAGTTCGTGGACTGGAAAATCGGTTGGTGCTGGTTTCTGCATGAGGACGATCCCTTCCGAGGCAATCTCTTCTCTGATGATTGAAGCGGAGCGGACGGTACACTCGCACCGTCCACTCCCCTCCCAAGCCGTGCCGTCAGAGTGCCGTCAGTTGCCGGATTTCGCCGGAGCTTGCTTGATCATTTCAGCATCGATAGTGATATTGACATCGTCACCGACGACCACACCGCCGTTGTCCAAGGTGGCATTCCACTTCACGCCGAAGTCCTGGCGATTGATTTTCGTCGAGGCGCTTGCCGCGGCTCGTTGATTGCCCCACGGATCCTTCACGGGAGCAGTCGGTCCTTCCACGTCGAGCACGACTTCCTTGGTAGTGCCGCGAATGGTGAGATCGCCGGTAACCTTGAGCTTCCCGGGAGCGAGCTGTGCGACTCTCTTGGATTTGAAAGTCATGGTCGGGAAGTGGGCGACGTCAAAGAATTTGTCGCTGCGCAAGTCGTTGTCACGGGCGGGCTCGCGAGTGTCCACGGTCGAGACGTCAATAGTGACGTCGACGGTGGATTTGGTGACGTCATTGTCGTCCAGCACGATCGTGCCGATGACCTTGCTGAAAGCTCCCCGTACGGTGGAAATCGCCATATGACGAACCGCAAACTGCGCGGAGGAATGTTGCGGATCGATCTTCCACTCGGATGTCGCCGCGCCGGCAGGCAGCGAGAGAACGGCTGCGAGCCCGGCGGTTACCGCGATTCGAGATAGATAGTTGCCCATGTTTTTCTCCTCTTCGTTTTTGATTGAACATTCGAAACTTGCCCGGAAGGCCTGCTACCCAGGCTTGCGCACGCGGGCCTCTTCCAGCAGATCAAAAAAAATCTTCAGGCGCGTTGCAGACATGTGCCGGAACTGGCGCTTGTGAAGATCGCGAACCGGCTGGTCGAGGGTTTTTAGAAGGCTGAGCGCTTGCGGCGTGATGCGGGCCTTTACGACGCGGCGGTCGTCGGTCTGGCGTTCGCGGGTAATCAGGCCGCGCTTTTCCATGCGGTCGAGGAGGCGCGTCATGTCCGGGTCGTGAGAAATCATACGGTCTCCGATGCCACGGCAGGGCAATCCTTCGGGCTCGGCCCCGCGGAGAATGCGAAGGACATTGTATTGAGCGCCCGTAAGCCCCGCCGCTTTCAGGAGCTGTTCTGCCTCCTGGCTGAGGGTGTCGGCGGTTT
>DATNLB010000191.1:0-30959 GCA_035603095.1 Candidatus Acidiferrales bacterium | reverse complement strand
GTCGGTGGCAGGGCCGGCACGGAGGAATTCGCGGACGCCGTGATCGCCGCGCTCAACTCAAAGTAATTCCGTGCCCGGCCTGACCGCCGGTGGCCTGCACGGGTCGCCAGAGAGTGATCTCTTGAGAGGCACGTTTACTAGTAGTGATCACCCAAATTAGCGTCCGGACGGTGCGGGTCTTATGTGCTGTCGAAAGTCCTATTTAACTAGTGCAGAATGAATTACTTAGGTCGTTGTTATCACAATAGAATTCCTGCACAATGATCGTCCAGCACGGACCCTGACTGCCCCGCCCTTGCTGAAGCCCCCCTGAGTGTCATAATCCGTCTATCCCCGGAGTCCTTGTCACCCGGTACTGCAGTTCCATTCGCTTTCCCCGAGCCTGAATGTTAGATTTGCACCCAATGAAACTGCCACTGAGATCGGGTGTAACTAGCCTGGTCGGCACCATCCAAAGGATTTTGAAGCGCGGAACCAACTTGCGATTGCGCACCAAGTTTCTCCTTTCGCTTGTCCTGGTCACGGCGGGGCTGACGTGTGCCACTCTGCTCGTCGTCCATCGCTATGCTGCGGTGCAGGCGCAGCGGGAGATTGAGGCAGGCGCGCGCAACGCCATGCTGACCTTCCAAGTCTTGCAACACCAGCAGCAGATAGCCCTAAGCCGTAAAGCGGATTTGTTGGCGACATTGGCGTACATGCGGAACGGGGACGCCACCACGATTCAGGACGTCAGTGAAGACCCCTGGCAATCGGACGAGTGCAGCCTGTTCGTACTCGCGGACCGTAAAGGCAAGATTGTCGCATTGCGACCGGCGATGACCGATTTTCCGGTTCAAAACGCCGAGAAAATGCTGAGTCGCGCTCTCAAAGACGGCGCCAGAGCTGGATGGTGGCTGAGTGGCAGGCGTCTCTATCAGGTCGTGTTGCAGCCGTATTATGCGGATGCACCGTTGGACAAGACCCTCCTGGGAACGGTAGTAGTAGGTCGTGAGATTGACGCTCGCAGGGCCAGTGATCTTGGCCGAATTTCATCCAGCCAGGTGGTCTTCCGATATGGTGACAACATAGTTGGCAGCACGCTCTCTCCTTTCCAGGAACAAGAGCTGGCAGAGCTGCTTAAGGGTCACCCTACCCCGGAACAAATTCAAATCAATAGCGAACGGTTTTTCGCAAGTTCCATCGAGCTAAACCCGGGCGCGAGCCCTGCCCTGAGTCTCACGGTGCTCAAGTCCTATGACGAGTCAATGGCATCTCTGATCCGGCTCAACCATCTGCTTCTCGGAGTGGGCTTAGTGGCCATGCTAGCAGGTGTAGGCGTTGCATTTGTAGTTTCGGACAGGTTTACGCGCCCGCTGGCGAACCTCGTGGAAGGAGTTCGGGCCGTCGAGCGAGGGGATTTCGCCTACCCGTTGGAGGCGGATGGCGGCGACGAAGTGGCCCAGGTGACCCGGGCATTTGATGGCATGCGCGGCACGTTGCAGAAGAATGAGACCCAGCGGCAACAGCTTGAAAATCAGTTACGTCAGTCGCAAAAGATGGACGCGCTGGGACGGCTGGCAGGCGGTGTGGCTCATGACTTTAACAACCTGCTGACCATCATCAAGGGGCATAGCGACCTTCTGCTTGAGCGGTTGAAGCCCGCCGATTCCCTCCATCAGAGCTGCCGGCAGATCGTAAAGGCTGCCGACCGTGCCGCCTCGCTGACCCGTCAATTGTTGGCCTTCTGCCGGATGCAGCTGCTCCAACCCAAAGTTCTGGACTTGAATACGGTCGTCTCCGAGATGTGCAGCTTGCTCAAGCGTTTAGTCCGCGAAGATATCGCGTTCACTTTTCAGGCCGGCGAATCACTAGGACGAATTAAAGCAGACCCCGGCCAGATCGAACAAGTAATCGCTAATCTAACCGTAAATGCGTGCGACGCGATGCCCGAGGGAGGCCGGCTCACCATCGAAACCAGCAACCTGACTGTGGATGAAGAGTTCGCCACAAGTCGGCCTCCTCTCCAACCCGGCCCGTATGTCTTGCTCGCAGTTACGGATACCGGCTGTGGGATGGACGCTGCCACAAAAGCCCGGATCTTCGAGCCCTTCTTCACCACCAAGGAACAAGGGAAAGGAACCGGGCTGGGCCTTGCGACCGTTTATGGCGTGGTGAAGCAGAGCGGAGGGTGCATCTGGGTGGATTCTGAGCCAGGTGAAGGGTCCCGATTCGACATTTACCTCCCACGAGTCGAGGAGCGAGCAGAGTCCGTTCGGCCGCGGGAAATCCCTGCCACGCTTGCTCGCCGGCGTGAGACCGTGCTTATTGCCGAGGATGAAGACGAAGTTAGGGAGCTGGCCTCCGAATTTGCAAAGTCGGCCGGATACACCGTGCTCACCGCCAAGGATGGCGCGGAAGCGCTCGGGATTGTGGAGCGCTCGGGCCAGCCGATTCACCTGCTCTTGACCGATGTCGTGATGCCTAAGATGCGCGGGCCTGAACTCGCTAAACAATTAAAATTTCTCCGATCGGATATCAAGACGGTGTACATGTCTGGCTACCTCGAATACAACAAAGGTAACGGACACTTTTTGGAGGAGGGTTTCTTCCTTCAAAAACCCTTCTCGCGCGATAGCCTGGTGCGCAAGGTGGACGAGGCCCTGGGGCACGAGCAAAGCGGCACGGTCGATCAGCTAAGCCGTTCATCGCGAGACCGCGGAGAGTAATGGCTATCGAGGCAGAATTTACGGCTGAAGAGTTACCGATGTCCAGTGAACTTGATATTTCGCGTGGTGTGGCCCACTCTGCTTGCCAAAATGCTTGTTTTTTGGCGAAATTGTGGCATAATCTGAAAAACTAGCTTGGAATGTCCCCGAGGGCGGCCTTATGCAGAGAACACGATATCCCGAACGTCGGCGTACCACGCGCCTTTCGCTTCAGATACCTCTGACGATACGCTGCCGCCTGCCCGAAGGCGAAACCATCGATCTGAAGGCTTCCACCTACAGCGTGAGCGCCAACGGGGCCCTGCTGCTTATGGACACCCCTTTGATCCCCGGCCAGAACGTCCGGGTCATCAATGAGATGACTTCGGAGTCGGCCGAGTGTTTCGTGACTTCTTTGCGGGAGAAGCGGGAAAGGCGATTTGTGGGAATCGGATTCTTTAATCCCAACATCGACTTCTGGCACATCGTATTTCCCAAGTCCGGCACGCGCCAGGCCATCCGTTCATCCGTGACAGGAGCGCTGGTGCCCCCGGGTTTCCGGCAGGATAATTCTCCCCAATTCTAGCGGATTCTTGCGCGGCGGATATCGCCCAGCCTCAGCTGCTGTTCCCCACGTAGATTTGATAGACCATCAAATAAACGATGACGCCCGTGACGCAGACATAGAACCATAGCGGCAGCGTCCACCGCGCAATCCGCCGGTGTTTGTCGAATTTCTCCATCCAGGCGCGGCGTATCGTAATCAAAATCAACGGCACAATCACGATCGCCAGGATCGTATGCGAAGTCAGCAGCGCGAAGTAAACCGGCCTTATCCATCCCTGCCCTTGAAAGAGGACCAATTGCTTCACGCGGATGTGATAAATCACGTAGGACACCAGGAAAGCGGTGGAAACCCAGAACGCGGAGAGCATAAAAACCTTGTGCACATCCCGCTTTCCGGCTCGGATTGCCGCATAACCTCCGGCCAGAAGCAGCGCGCTGATTCCGTTGAGCGAGGCATTGAGAGCGGGTTGCGAAAACATGGGTGTGAATTCGTCCTTCCTGAATCAGTCTGATCAGCGCGGGAGCTTGTCGTAGACCATCAAACCCAGCAACAGCGGTATGTGCAGGACCGTCGCGTGCATGAGCCACTTGGCGCGAGTGTTCGTCTTGTTGCTGGCGGCCCACAGGCACACCTGCACCAGGGCCGTGCTGATGACGAGTGCGCCAAAGAAATACATCACCCCGGCCAGTCCCAGAATGGCGGGAAGCAAGCTCACGCCCACGAGTGCCACCGCGTAAAGAATGATCTGCCGGAACGTGCGTGTGCCCTCGCGGTCGACCACCGGCAGCATCATGATGCCCGCGCGCGCGTAGTCTTCGCGGTACATCCAAGCGATGGCATGGAAATGCGGAAACTGCCATAGAAACAAAATTCCGAAGAGCAGCCACGCGCCACGGTCGAGCGAACCAGTTGCCGCCACCCAGCCGATCATCGGCGGAATGGCTCCCGGAAAAGCGCCGACGAACGTCGCCCACACGGTGCGCTTTTTCAGCGGAGTGTAAGCCAGCAAGTAGCTAAGGCACGTCACAATGCCGAGCCCCGAAGCAAGCGCGCCAGCCGCTACATAGAGGTCCACGGCTCCGGCAATTGCCAGCGCGACGCCAAAGACCAGCGCTTCCCGCGGCTGCAACACTCCGCTTGGCAAAGGTCGCAAAGCGGTACGCCGCATGTAGCGGTCGGACTCGCGCTCGATGTAGTGATTCAATGCCGCTGTACCTGCGGCGATGAGCATCGTCCCGAAAACGGCGTGGATCATGTGCAGCCACTCGACGGGGCCGCGCGCACCCATGTAATAACCGGCAGCCGTCGTCATCAGCACCAGGAAGGAAACGTCCGGCTTCGTCAGCGAGACGTAGCCATTCGCGCGGGCGGAAAACGTCAGTTCCGTGGTGCGTGCCGTGCTCATCCGATGGTCACCTGTCGTGGCGCTGTCGCGGCAACTTCCCTGCCGCGCGGAATCAACCTGTAGCACATCAGCACGACCAGCACGGAAAAGGCGAAGAGAATCGCGCCAACGACGGTATGAATCACGGTTAACGTTACCATGACAGGCATCGGCTGCGGAGCATCCGCGGTGGTGAGTCGCGACCAATAGGCCCCAAGACCCAGCAGGAACTGCGTTCCAAAAATCGCATGCAGCAGGATGCGCGCCTTGGAAAATTCCCGCGATTGCGGAAATCGTTTGCGCAGCGCCACCGCCGTCCAAATAACCATTCCGAGCACCAGCAACGCACCCGCCATATGCGGCCAAATGGGAATTTCCTTGTGGCGGAAGGCGGCGCCGAGAATCACCTGTATATAGATGACGGCGGCATTGAGGATGGCTACAGAATGAATCGACGGAGTTCCGCTGTCCTCCAGCCGCAGTTGTTCGGAGACCCACCACTTGTTGGTGAACACCGCGATAGCGAGCACGGCGCCAAAAACGATCTGTGCAAAGCAGGCGTGGACAACAGGAAGCCAGTAATGAAGCAGCCGTATGACCACCTGGCCGCCCAGAATGGCCTGCACGGCGACGCCAAGCACGGCAATCAACCCAAGCCAACGCAGCCACGGCCGTTTTTCCTTTATCCAAAGCAACACGGCCAGCGCGAGTGTAAGGATCCCCAAACCGCCCGCGACAACGCGGTGCGAGAATTCAAATAGGTCGCCGCCCTGAAGCGCGGCTAGCGGTGGAACCCACGTGCCATGCGATTTCGGCCAGTCCGTCACAGAAAGGGCCGCATCCTTCGACGTGACCAGCGCCCCCGCAACGAAAAGAAGCACGGTCCAGCACACTACAAAAACAGAGAATCTGTGCACACCTGGATGATAAGTGGATGTCATCGCCCCCCGTCCCAGCGGCGAATTATACCCTAGACGAGATTTTTGCGCTCAAGCGCAGAATCGATGAGAAGTCCGCATTCTACAAAACCGCCGAGGTTCATACGTTGCGTGAAAGCGGGCCCGTCTCCCGGCCCGCCGCCGATGCTCGCGGTATGGAAGGTAACCCTGCGCCAATCCCCACGGCGTGCAGGACGAGATCCTTTAGCGCGGCGATGAATAGTGGCGAATCTCCCACCGCGGGCATCATGCGGAATTTCTCTATGCCTAGCTTGGTCGCTTCCTCGCGAGCCTCAATGTTGATTTCGTGGAGCGTTTCGATGTGCTCGGTGACGAACGAAATGGGAACCACGAGCATCTCTTTCACGCCTTCGTGGCCCAGTCGCTCGATCGTTCCCGTTAGCGGCGGCTGCAGCCACTTCGCGGGGCCCACACGGCTCTGGTAGCACAGCAAGTGCGTCCGGGGCCACCCAGGGTACTGCTTTGCACCAAGTTCGCAGGCCAAACGCACCGTCTCCTCGATCTGCTTCGGGTAGGGATCGCCCTTCTCGACAAGGCTCATCGGCAGGCCATGCGCGCTGAACACCAAGTGAATCCGCGAACTGTCTGCGAATTGCCGCAACACGGATCCGATCCGTTGAACCAGCGCCTGAATGTAGAGCGGGTGGTCGTGAAAATTGTTGATCGTGCGTTCCGGCGGGCCACCCGCGGATTGTCCCCACTTTACTTGATCCGTCGCCCGGCGCCATTCCTTCAAGCTGCTCAGAGTTGTCGCGTACGAATAATGCGGATAAAGCGGCAACAACACGATCTCATCCAATGGGCCGGCCTTGCGCAACGTATCCACCGCCTCCGCCGTGAAAGGATGCCAGTAACGCATCGCCACCACTGCAACCGGGTCTACGTAAGGCGAGACCGCCTCGACCAGCCGCAAGCGCTGCCGTTCCGTGAGCGTTTCGATCGGCGAGCGCCGGCCGATTTGTGCGTAGCGCCCGGCGACCGGGATCGACCGGCGCGAAGAAATGAGCTTCGCGATCGGGCGGCGGAGCAGCCCGAAAGGTCCGAGCGGAATAATGTCGGGGTCCAGAAATAAATTCAGCAGAAATGGCTCGACGGCCTTCAGCGAATCCGGCCCGCCGAGCTGAAATAGCACGATTCCGATTTTTTTCTTTCCTGCCAAGCTACTTGCCCCGCGTCAAAGAATTTTTCAGGCGCTCGATATCGTCGCGTAGGGCAGAGGTACGACGTGCGATGCTAATGTAATAGACGAAGAAAACGGCCCAGCCAACCATATATGCCGCGAAAACACTGTTGAGATTCTTCATGCTGCCTCCGATTCACGTTGAATAATCTCGAGATCCCCTCGCATGGCCTCCAGCCGATAGCGCTGGCGGAGGAGCAGCGTCATCAAACCGAGCATGGCAAACCAGGTGAAGAAGAGCACCTTGTACATCGTCGGATCAAGCCTAGAGTCAGGTCCGCCCATAATGATTGGCTGCGGGTGTTGGGTGCGCCACCAACGGATCGAACCAAAGACGAGAGGTACATCGATGAATGCGAATATGCCAAAGAGCGCACTAAGGAGCGCGCGCCTCTCAGGTTCTTCGACCAGCGTCCGCAAGAGCAGATAAGAGACATACAGCAGCCATAAGACAAAGGTTGATGTGAGTCGCGCGTCCCACGTCCACCAGATTCCCCAAACAGGATGAGCCCAGATGGGCCCGGTCAGGAGCACCACGGTAGTGAACACCAAGCCAGTTTCACCCGCGGAAACACCCAGCCAATCCCACCGTGGCTGGCGGCGTAAAACGTATAGCAAGTTCGCGATGAAGCAGATAAAGAAAGACGTAAGGCCGGTCCATGCGCTCGCCACATGCAGGAACAATATACGGTAGATCAGACCTTGCCTCGCGTCCGTCGGTGCCACAAAGAACGCCGCATAGGCCGCCGCCCCCAGAAGCAGAAGCACAACCATGGCAGATAGAACACTCTTCGTCATGACGCTTATTCCTCCAGAAGATATTCACCCAAAAGCCATAGGATCGTCAAAAACGCCAGATCGAAAACCGCTAGGAAACCTACTCCTTTCCATTGAACGTAGGGTGAGCGGTCGAATAGGGCTGTCGTTACTTCGGTGCTGGCCACCAGAATGGGAGTCAGGAGAGGAAGCAGAAGCAGTGGCAATAGGAGTTCACGCATTCGGGCTTGCGCAGAGATGGCGGAGAGAGCTGTGCCCGTAATCGAAACCCCCAGGCTTCCCAGGAAAAACACCAGAACGAGCCAATGAAGCATCGGCAAAACTGACACGTTGTACATCACCGCGAAGACCGGCAGCAGCAAAAGTTCTGTAAGGAGAAGAAACAGGGTGTTAGCAACGAGTTTCGCTAGAAAGATAGCGAAAGGATCGGAGACCGAAAGACGCAGGGCGCTGAGTGTGTCGTTGCTTTGTTCGCGGAGGAAGCACGGCTGCAACATCAAAGACGCGGCGAAGAGAAACGCCAGCCAAAGAAGACCTGCCCCGAACCGCCGCGATTCCTCCGAAGTCGGATCGAACGAAAAGCTGAAGAGCACTATGACGATCAGAACAAAAACGGTAGTAGTGGTCAGTAGTTCGCGCGAGCGGAACTCCGTGCGAAGTTCCTTGCCCAGCAGGACCGCCGTATTGGAGAGCAGCGCCATTCACGCGTTCGCAAAGGCGAGGATCGAGCGAAAGTTCGCACCCGTTAGCGTGTCGGCCACTACTGTTCCCGCATCCAGCCGGATCGCCCGCGTCGCCAGCGTGGAAACTTCCGACTCGCCGTGCAGGCTCATCAAGATCGTGCGGCCCGAATCTCTCAAGTGACGCAGCGTCTGCGCAAACCAGCTCGCCCCCTCCGTATCAAGCCCGGTCGTCGGCTCGTCGAGGAGAACCACTGCGGGTTCGTTCAGCAGCGCCCGCGCAATGGCGACGCGTTGGCGCATCCCGCGAGAAAACGTGCGCACCAGGGAGCTGCGGCGCTCCGCCAGGCCCACCTCGCGAAGCAGCGTATCGGCGCGTGCGCCCGGCTCCGCGATTCCCTGCAATCGCGCGAAGAGCAGCAGATTTTCTTCCGCCGTCAGTTCGTCATAGACCATCGTGGCGTGCGCCACAAAACCGGCCGGCGGCACCGTCCCGCCCCGATTTTCTCCGCCGTTCAGGAAGCTTACGGCGCCTGACGAAGGACGCGCCAGGCGCGCTGCAATTCGCAAGAGCGTGGTCTTGCCGGAACCGTTCCGCCCGGCGAATACCACGCACTCGCCCGCCGAGATTTCCAGCGAGACACGGCGCAGCGCATAAAGCCCGCCATACCGTTTGTCGATGTTTTCGAAGCGAATTCCTGTAGGAGAAAAAACTGTTGGCGTCACCGGAGGACCTCGGAGGTTGGCAAATCGCTCCTAGTCTTCAACGCTCAGCCTCGCACGAGATCGCGCAATACCTTTTCCGCGCGCGCGCGTTCCTGTGCATACTCTTCTTCGGAGATGGTACCCGCTTGGCGGCGCAGCTCAAGCCGGAACAGACGTTCCTTCAGCCCATCAAGGCTCGTGCCGATGGCGGCATCGACTTCCGCAAGACTCGCGGTCCCGTTTGTGGGAGCCACAGCCGCACTCGGTGCAGGGGGGGCCTTCGATTTGGGTTTCTTCTGCTTCGCCGCCGGAACATCTTCCGTCACCGGCGCCGGCCCGGCTACCGCGACAACGGGCTTGCGTGCAAGCAGAATCGCAACCAATGCAAATATACAAACAAATCCAGCAATCAACGGCCATTTCAAAACGTCCAGCCGTCCGGGGACCTGCTGGATACCTGCTCCGGTCGCTTCGCCTCCGCCCTGCTGTGCATCTCTGCCCTGCGGAACTTGCTCCGCCCCGGCATTCGCGTCCGCCGGGGCAGGCGCCGTCCCGGAAACGCTCACGGCCACGATCGTGCCCGCTGGAACATCCTGACGGCCGTAGAGATTCATGCCCTGTTCTTGTCCGCCCGGAGTCAAACCGTCGCCGCTAATTTGCACACTAGGTGGCGCAACAACCACCAACCGCCCGCCCGGATAAATCGTCGGAATCTTTACCGTTGCGGTGTTTCCCGGATACGGCAGCTCGTAGGAATACCGCACCGAGTTATCACCCGGCCGGAACGCGAACGCAACCGCGTAATGATTATTTTTCTTGTTGATCGGAAGTTGCACGACCGGCATTCCCGCCGGCCCGGCAGCGGCCACTTGTTGAAGCTGGCCCTTTTCCGGCAACGCGAACTCAAAAGTGCCGTCGCTCCGGAAGTAAGCCACCGGCGGCTGAGATTTGTTCTCTATCTGGTATTCTTCGCCGACGTTCAGCGTCGCGCCGTTGGGCTGAAAGATCACCACGTGCGAAGGTACGTTGATGGTCTTCGCGTCCTTCGAAGGCTCATAAATATCCACCTGCGCGGTGGTCGTGCCCGGCGGCACGGCGTGGTTGTAATTAACGCCGTGATATACCGCGCGGACCAGCATCGGCTGCGCACCGAGTCCGGGATGGTCGAACGTGAATCCCCCGTCTGCTCCGCTCTTCGCGTGCGCTACTTCCTGCATCCCTCCCTGAAGCTGGATCAGGATGAGCTCGATTCCCGCGGCTGCTTTGCCGGTCGTGCCGTTCATCACCGTGCCGCGAACCGTGCCGGCCTCGGCGATCGCCAGAGGAGCCAGAACGAACGCGCCGAGCAAAGCCAATCGTGCTGAGTAAAGGCGGCTCATTAAGCGCTCCCATCAGCCGGGCGCGTTCCGCGTGGCCGCCGCACTTGCGCTTCCGTCACCTGATCGATCTCCGCGAGCACCACCGCCGCTTCATTCTCAAGGGCCGTCTTCATTGCCTCGAAGTCACCTTCCGAGTATTTTCCGGAACGATACTCGAATCGCAGGTCGCGCAGATTGTCATAAATGGTGTCGCGGCGCTCCAACAGTTGGTCGAGCTTTGTCCGATGCGGCGCAAGGTCCGAGGCATCCGGCTGAATGTAAAATACGAAAAGCATGGTGGCGACGGCCAGGGCCAGGCATGCGCCCAGCACCGCCCAATCCCCGGAGTCAATCAGGAATATCGCAAATGTGTAAAGAGCAGGCACCATTTAATCCTGCGTCTCGCGCGACGCCTGCGCTCTGGCGCGCTCCAACAACTCGGCTGAAATGCCGGGAACGCCTCCTGCTGGCGCGGCTTGTATCGCGGGGCGCTTTCGCCAACGCGAGATCACAAAAAGCACCAAAATAGTTCCCAGTATCAAGTAAATGCTGGGAAGCCACCAAGCTAGCAAACTGAAGCCGGTCTTGGGGGGCTCGGAAAGAACTACCGTGCCAAATTCCAGCACGAAGCTCTGCAGGATGCTTTCATCGGAGTCGCCCTTGGCCACTTTCGCGTCCAGAGTCTTCAGCATCATAGCGGAGTTCATGCAGCCAACGTGGTTGCACTGCGTCAAGATTTGTTTGCAATTGCAAATCGTCGTTCCCACGCCGCAGATCAGCTTGCCGCCAAGCTGTTTGGCATGATCGGTTTGTTGTGCACCCGCCGGTGTGGTGATAAGCGGCACGGCCGCTATCAACAGAACGACGGAAAATGCAGCACACGCTCGAAATCTAGTCATGGCCATCTCGCATAGTAACCGATGGGGTGAGTCCATGGGTCAACTGTTGTGTTGCCGGTTGCGGGGCCCCCGCGAGCACCAGCACGGCGCGGCGGTTCGGCAACATCGCCACCAGCGTTCCAAACACCACCACCGCCCCTCCAAGCCAAATCCACTTTACCAGGGGATTTAGGTAAGCATGCAGCACGGGCAGGTTCGTATCCGGACTATCTCCCGCGTACACCACGTACAAGTCTTGCTTCAAGGTCGAATAGATCGCCACCATCGTGCCGTTTTGCTCGTTCGTCGCAAAGTGCCGCTTCTCCGGATACAGCATCATGATCGGCTTCTTGTCACGCAGCACTTCGACGAGCATCCGTTGGGCGGTGTAATTCTTTTCCGGCCTGCTGTCGAAGCCCTGAAGAAGCAAACTGTACGGCCCGATCTGCATGGTCTGGCCGACCTGCATGTCCTTCTGCAAGTCGCGGTTGAACGCCGCGCCGGACAGCCCGATAAAGACGAACACCATCCCCATGTGAACGATATAGCCGCCATAACGCCGCGTATTGCGCATGGTCAGATCCACCGCCGAGGCCAAATACGAGGCGCCGGATCGCGCGCGAATCACCTTCGCGCCACGATAGAATTCCAACCCCACCGTGGAGGCCACAAATACGCACAAAATCAAGCACACCCACGAGTAGATCTCCCGGAATCCGAACACCAGTGCAATCACGCCTGCGATTAACCCGATTCCCAGCGGCCACCCAAAATTCCGCTTCATACTCTCCGTCGAGGTCTTCCGCCACGCCAGCAGCGGCCCGACTCCCGTCAAAAACAGGAGCAGCAACCCGATGGGGATGTTTACCTTATTAAAGAAGGGCGCGCCTACGCTGATACGGTTGCCGGTGATCCACTCGGAAAATACCGGAAAGAGTGTCCCAGAAAGAATCGCGACGCAGGACACCAGAAGAATCAGATTGTTGAATAGGAAGCTCGATTCGCGCGAAACGATCGAATCAAGTTGATTCTCGCTCTTCAGATAGTCGCGATTCTTCAAATAGGCCCCTAAGCAGACCGCGATGATAACTACGAGAAAGCCCACGAACCAGCTGCCGATGCTGGATTGCGCGAAAGCATGAACCGAGCTGACGATTCCGCTGCGTGTCAGAAATGTCCCGAGGATACAGAGCAGGAACGTGCTGAACACCAGCCACACATTCCAGACCTTCATCATGCCGCGCTTCTCCTGCATCATCACGGAGTGCAGGAACGCCGTGCCCGTCAGCCACGGCAAGAACGACGCGTTCTCAACCGGATCCCATCCCCAGTAACCGCCCCAGCCGAGCACCGCGTATGCCCAGTGGGCGCCCAGCAAAATTCCCATCGACTGAAACATCCACGCAATCATGGTCCACTTGCGCGTCAGATGAATCCACTTCTCGCCGGGGTACCGCGCCAGCAGCGCTCCGAGCGCAAAAGCAAACGGAATCGTGAACCCGGTGTATCCCGAATACAGGTTCGGCGGATGGATCACCATTTCCGGGTATTGCAACAGTGGATTTAATCCGCTGCCATCGGCCCGCGCTACGTAATTCAGCACCCCGTCGGCTCCCGGCGACGCCAGAGCTTTGAACGGGCTGGCCACGAAGTTATTCAGCGTCAGGAAGAAAATCTGCACGCCGGCCATCACCACTCCGACGTACGGCATCAATTCGCCATTCTTGTTCCGATAGGTGATCAATACGGACAAAACATAAACGGCCAGCAGGAAACTCCAAAACAGAAGCGAACCTTCCTGCCCGGACCACAGCGCAGCTACCTTATAAAATGTGGAAAGGTCGCGATTGCTATGCGCCACCACGTACGCGTTGGCAAAATTGTCGCTAAAGAACAGGTATTCGAGGCTGAAGGTTGCGAGGAAAATCAGGGCGCAGGTGGCCATGCCGGCCTGCCGGGTGCTCTTGATTAGCAGCGGATGTCGCGTGAAAATCGCCGCGATGCCCCCGCCAAACGCATACACCGCGCATACAAACGCCAAGACAAGTGCAAAAGAACCAAATATATCCATAGCGACCCCGCCCCTCCCCCGGCGGTCCCGGGTGCGTTACATGCTGGTTCGCTGGGCCGAACTTGCTGCGGCTCCACCGGTGCCTCCCGGTGCTGCCTCATACTTGGAAGCGCATTTAGCTTGAACTACCTCGGCGACAAATCGGCCATCCGCATTGGGGTGGCCTTCCACCAGGGCCTGGGACTTGTCTACAAAAGTATCCGGCAGCGGGTCGCTGCCAATGTAACTGACCGGCAAGGTCTTCCCTTCCCCTTCCAGCACAAAATCAATCCGGCCGGTAACGTGGTGAATACTTCCAGGGGCGACGGTGCCGCCGACGCGCATGCGCTGGCTTTTCGCTGAGCCCGTCAGCGTCGGAAGTTCCGCGATAGTGTGATAGTACGTCTTGCTTTCTCCGTAGCCGAGCCACGCCAGAAAACCCATCGCAGCTACGATTACACCGATTCCCACGCCAAACTTTACTTGCTTCTTCACGGTAGTACTCCTACAACGCCATCAATCCGGCGATGGTTATGATTCTACCACACTTAAAAAGGTCGTCTACCTGCTCCGAGTGCCACTTGTTCTACTCCTAATGGCCACTTGGCGCCTGCCCAATGGGTCAGTCCCCCGCGGCGCTTGCGAGCGCCTCTCTTAACTTTGCAACCGAATTTCCCGGCGCTGGACCATCGAACTCGAAGAGCTTTCCGTTGTCCAACACCACGGGACAACCCAGTTCCAACGCCAGGATTTTCTCCAGAATAGGCCCCAACGCCTGCGAGATCAGTACCACGCGCTTCGGTTTCAGCGACCTGCGAATCCTTGTAGCCATGGGTTGGACGCGCTTTGCCAGCAAGGCCGCAGCCTCGTCTCCTTGTCCGGCACCCCTGTCGAGCGGGCATTCCAGCACATGGGTCAGAAAAAATCCCGCTCGCTGAAACTCTGCATGCACCGCGTCCGCCGCTTTTCCCGCCGTGGAGATCGCCAGGGCATCCAGCAGATCCCCTGCCTCCCCGTGAAACTCTCCGCCCGGCGCGTACAGAAAATCTCTTTCCTCCTGCGGCGAGAAAGCCCCCAGCAACAGCGTGTTGATATGCACTGGTCGGTACCGCGTCGTCCATTCCAGCCGCCGCAGCCGCCGTGCAATATGCTCCGCCGACGCCTCTTGCCCGCATCCGTCGCACAGCAATTCGCTTGAGCTTGTCATCATTGGCAAGGATATGTGCGGGCGGGCTTGCCCCGCCCGTTGACCCGGCTTTAATCAGGCCCTCAATTTAGAATGTATTGGAATGTCGCCGCGACTGCAATTCCAGTAGGAGTGGTGTTCGTGAAAGCCTGACTGTAACGCAAACCGTGGCGATTCACACTCAAGCCAGGCTCTTCCCTCTACTAGTCTTCACTGACCACCGAACTGACCACCGAAAACCGACGACCGAAAACTCAAGAAGAGACAGTCGTATCCGACGGCAGCTTCGCGCGCAGGCACCACTTCAATTCCTGGCTCAGTTCCGTGATCTCCATCCCGGGCATCACGATGAACTTGCAGCTCAGCATCTCGTGTGGTTCGTCCTCATCCGGCAGTTGGCACGTCACCCGGCAATACTGGCAATCCTGATTCCAGCAGAAGCGTCCATACGGAATCGTTTCCGGGCTGATGAACTGGAAACACCTCAATAGCGAATTCCGCTCCGGGACCTGAAACTTTTTCCCGAAGACCGAAATCTCTACGAGCTTCTCATAAGGACGGAACGGTTCCGACATGACCAATCCTGTTCTCTGTGAACCGGCCTGCTCTGCCATACCATTTCCCCTGCACCGGGACACTTGGCTAATCGCCACAGATGATTGCCTATCCAGAGTAGACCGCAGGTTTCAGGCGCACAACGCCGCCTCTCGCTCGCGTTCCCAATCTGCTACGGGGTCTAAAGCCGTTGACCAGACTTTCGAAATGAAGTGTGAACCTCGTTCTCGAGAAACGACAGCAGCCGGGTAACCTCAATTCTTTTGTCGCGCCTGTAACCTTTCGAAAATTGCGCGCTCCCATTCCTGCGCACTGCTTTCCTGGCGAAGGGTCTGCTGCTTCCCCCTTCCTGATCACGCGGTGACGTGTATCTCAATCCTACTAGGGGCCAACCAATGAACAAGTCAAATCGCGCTTTACTCTTGTGCTCGCTCGCCTTCGGAATCTCCTCTCCGGTGCGTAGCTACGCTCAGGACCGCGAAGATGGCAGCCAGCACGCCGTCTTTGTTATGACCAATGATGCCAATCACAATGAAGTGCTGTCGTTCCTTCGCGCTCCCAATGGGCAGTTGCTCGAGGGCCGCCATTTCGCCACCGGCGGAAGAGGCAGCGGCGGCGCCATCGACCCGCTTGGATCTCAAGGATCGTTGCTCCTGAGCCAGGATGGGCAGCATCTCTTCGCCGTGAATGCCGGATCAGGTGATGTCTCGGTGTTCCGCATTCTCAACTCTGAACTCTTGCTTACCGACCGGGAACCCTCAGGCGGCAGTGAGCCGGTCGCCATCGCTCAACACGGAAACCTGCTCTATGCCCTCAACGCGGCCGGCGGCAGCAACGTCTCGGGCTTCCATCTAAATCAAGGCAACCTCGTCCCCATCTCGAATTCCACGCGCTTCCTCACCAACAACGAGCCCGGCGGCGCCTCCATCAGCTTTAGTCCGGACGGCAGGTTCTTGGCGGTCACCGAAAAGCAGACCAACAATATCGACGTCTTTACCGTGCAAGCGGACGGAACGCTGGCTCCAATCAAAGTCACTCCCAGCGTCGGCCCTGGCGTCTTCTCCATCCTTTTCGCGCCCAATGGATTCGCGCTCGTTTCCGAAACCGGCCCAGGTGGCGCCATCAACGGTTCGGCAATCTCTTCCTATCAAGCTCTGGCTGACGGAACGCTCACACCCGTCACCAGCAGCGCTCCAACACTCGGCGCCGCGAACTGCTGGAATGCCGTCACTCCGGACGGGCGCTTCGTCTATGTCTCGAATGCCGGCTCCGCCACCATCTCGGGCTTTGCCATCGGTGCAAGCGGAGTGCTCACCCCTTTGTCCGGAACCGTTCTCGCTGCAAACCCCAGCGGTGCAACCAATCTCGATATCACCGTCAGCTCCGACGGCAAGTTTCTCTTTTCCCTGAACTCCGGAAACGGAACCATCGGTATCTTCGCCATCCAAAAGGACGGACAACTCGTCAACATCGGCCCCGCGGACGGCATCTCGCCCGCCGCCGGATTCAACGGCATCGCCGCAAACTAATCCTCCCCATGGTCTTGTGAGCCGCGGGGAAATCCCCGCGGCTCACAAGGCTTTCACTTCTGGCCAAGTTGGACGATTCGTGCCGTTTCTTTCCTGCGGGATTGTCGCTTTGTAAGTCTTTGCCCGGGTTGGTTGTCGTAGGCAGTTTCTTAACAGTTCTTCTTGACTTTTTGAATCTCCTTTTATAATTAACCTTGTTGAAAACCTCGTTTGGAGTGCGGCAGCTTGCTCCCGCTTTTCTTTTTACAACCAGCCATCCGAGCCAGACACCACCAGGAACCTTCCGTCTCCGTTAGTCTATGGTGCGTCGACCAAACCGTCCTGGCACGAGCCTTTCAGCATTAATATTCGCAAAAAATGATCTAAAATGACCGTCTCTAACTATCTTTAGAATCAACACTTATAAAGCAGCCGGCAAGTGTTGATTCTAAACCACTTACGGTAACACTAAGTCCTTTAGATGCAACACTTACAAAAAACGAGGGGAGGGGTCCAGTTATCGTTAACTAGACTGCTATTCGACGACCCTGTAGCTCACCCCTTCACGGGTGAGGTTTCTCTCCGCGACCAGTCGCGCGTCACGGATTGCGGGTCGCAAGACTTGGATCGTGGCAAATGGTCTGTCCTTACTTCCCTGCACTTTCCTTGGGAACCAGCTGATAGCTGACAAATGCGAACTGCTTCCCATCCGGCGACCACGAAGGCACGTTCATCGTTCCTTGCCCGCCGAACAACTTCGCCAGCACGGTGATCTTCTTGTCCTTCAGCGACATCATGCGCAGCATCACATCCTTATTCTCCGGATGGCCTTTCACGCTCGCGTCATACGTCAGGAACACCATCTGCTGCCCATCTGGCGAGAAGTGCGGAAACCAATCGTTGCCTTCGCCAAACGTGATCTGCTCCTGCTCGCTTCCGTCGGACCGCATCCGCCAGATCTGCATGTGTCCGGTGCGCTCGGAATTGAAGTAAATGTACTTGCCGTCGGGCGTGTATTCCGGGCCATCGTCCAGTCCCTTGGCGGTCGTCAGTTGCGTCTCCTCGCCTCCGGCGGCGGGAATCGCATAGATATCGAAATCGCCGTTCCTCTCGCCGACGAACGCCAGCGTCTTCCCGTCCGGCGACCAGCCATGCCAGTACGAGGGAGATTTCTGCGTGATGCGCCGTGGCGCGCCGCCGTCGATCGGCACGAGGTACACAAGGGAGCGATGCTCCTCCTGCGAGTTGTCGCTAATCACCAGTTGCGTACCATCCGGCGAAATGCCGTGGTCGTTGTTGCAGTGCGCCGCGAATCCCGTGTCGATGGTCTGCGGAGTCCCGCCCGTCACGGCAATCTTCTCGACGCGCCCGTTTCTGTTGAAGAGCAGATTCTTGCCGTCGGGCATCCAGTTGGGCGCCTCGAACCGCTCCGGAGCAACGTAAATCGCACGCCGGTCCGTGGATGCCACCGTAATAATTTCGAGCGTGCTGTAAAGCGTGGAAGCGGAAGCGCCAACGGCGGCAGGCTCCGCCGCCTTCAAATCGACATTGGAGAACACTGCGCGTTCCACAATGTCTTTATCGTGGCTGCAGACGCCAATTCCCACGTAAAACGGCTCCTTCAATGCAATCCGCGTGGAACCGCCCGCGGGGCGAAATTCGCCGCTGGCATCCGCGAGCCACAGCGAGAAGTACGCGCCGCGCTTTTCAATTCGCAACCGCGCAGGCGCGGAAATGTTAGCCTGGATTTCGCGCGTGGCCGCGCCTTTCTCCTCGCGATATTGCAGCGAAGTCAAACCGCTGCCGTGCAGCGCCGCGTCCGCGTACGGCGAATCCGCGTCGAGGCTCTGCCGGATCATGAGCACCGCCTTGCGATGTTCGTTCACGCCTTTGCCGAGAAACGAAATGTCCGCCGTCAGCGTCACGTCGCCGGACACTTTCTTCCACGCGAATTGAAAAGCATCGCCGGTAAACCACATATTCTCGCCGCTGCCGGCAATCGTGTAGCTTCGTTTCGCCGCGTCGTATTCCACGGAACCCGCGTGAAGAACCGTTCCGATGTCCCCGCGGCCCTCGAAGATGCCGGACCGTGTTGCGGATTGTTCCGCCTTCGGGCTGTTCCGCGCCGCGCACACCAATGCAAGAGCGCCCGCCAGCACCGTCAGCAAAACGATTTTTTTCCTGTCCACGTTGAACTCCTCCATTCGCCGGAACGATGGGAAACGTTAGGCTGGCTCTGCTTCATTGTCAATTCGGTTTACCTTGGCGCTCGACAGTTTTTCCTGGCGTCGTTCCATTTCTCTCTTCGCCTTTATTTCCCTTTTCGTGCCACGCATGTTATCTTCGCCGTCGCAGGGGGAATTCGTTTATGTCTGTCAATAAAGTTATTCTTGTCGGCCGTCTGGGCCGCGACCCAGAAACGCGCTACACCGGCGGCGGCCAGGCCGTTGCAAATTTTTCCATGGCCACCGATGAGTCTTACAAAGACAAGAACGGCGAGCGCCAGAAGCGCACCGAGTGGCACAAGATCGTCGTGTGGGGCAAACAAGCTGAAATCGCCCAACAGTATCTCAAGAAGGGTTCGCTGATCTTCGTCGAAGGCCGCATCCAATCCCGCGAATGGCAAGACAAAGAAGGCCAGAAGCGCACCAGTTTTGAAATCGTCGCCAGCAACTTCCGCATGCTGGGTAGCCGTGCCGAAGGCGCTGCAGCTGGCGGAGGCGGCGGCACAGCAGCCCGCTCCGGCGGCGGCGAGGATTTTGAGAGCCATGCCGCGCCCGCTGAAGATTCTTACGGCGGAGGTGGCGCCGCTTCCGGCGGCGGCCCGGAAATTTCCGACGAAGACATTCCTTTCTAAAGTGCCGAATATTAATCGCCAGCTTCGGCTTCAGAATCGTCCGAAAGGGCTGCTTGCCCCCGGCGATCTTCAGCTAGTCGAATCGCCGGTGCCCGAGTTGAAGGAAGGTCAAGCTCTTGCGAAGGTAAAATATCTCTCTATGGACCCGACCATGCGCGTCTGGATGGTCGCGGATAGTTACCTTCCCATGGTGCCAATCGGCGAAGTTATGCGCGCCATTGGCTTCGCGGAAGTCGTCGAATCGCGCCACCCCGATTACAAGAAAGGCGACCGCGTCTCGGGCCTCACGGGCCTGCAAGACTACGTCATCATTGATAAATCCGCAAAAACCTTCTTCCAAAAATTGCCGAAGATTCCGTTTGTTTCGGACACCGTTTTTCTCGGTGCGCTTGGCACCAACGGCCTCACCGCATTCTTCGGCATGGAGATCGCTGCGCCAAAGAAGGGCGAAACGCTTGTCGTCTCCGCCGCTGCCGGCGCTACCGGAAGCATCGCCGGACAAATCGGCAAGATTCAAGGCTGCCGCGTCGTTGGTATCGCCGGCACCGACGAGAAATGCGCCTGGATCACCGAGGATCTGGGTTTTGACGCCGCCGTCAACTACAAACATCCGGACTGGAAAGAAAAGCTCGCTGCCGCCACTCCCAGCGGCATCGACATTGATTTTGAAAATGTCGGCGGAGAAATCATGCAGGAAGTCGTAAACCGCATGAATCTTCATGGCCGCGTGGTGGTTTGCGGCTTCATCTCTGGCTATACCAAAGAAGCCCCCAATATGGTCAGCCTCGGCACAGTAATAGTGAAGCGCCTCCACATCCAGGGCTTCCTAATCCTCGATTACGCTTCGCGCTTCATGGAAGCCGCGAAACAGTTGGGTCAATGGAAAATGTTCGGCAAGCTGAAGGACCGCGAAACTATCGTGGAAGGTCTTGAGAAAGGTCCAGACGCCATCAATATGCTCTTCACCGGCGGCAACATCGGCAAGACCATCGTCAAAGTGTGATGCACACCGCGTTTAACTCGGTCTGGCCCCAGATAAAAGGAGTTCAGTCCTGAAACGGAGGGTCGCATGAAGGCAATTCTTTCCAGCTGTGTTCTCGCATTCTTTTCGCTGCCGGCCCTGGCGCAGGTGACGGAACAAAAGCCCCAGCTCCCCGTGGAAAAGTGGACAGGGAAGACGGTCATGCTGATCGGCGCCCACGCGGACGATGATCAACTGTCGCATGGTACGTTGGCGTTGCTTCAGGCGCACGGAAATAAGGTCTATGTCGTCACGCTGACAACCGGCAACGTTGGCACGCAGGACCCGGATCTCTCCAGGATGCAGCTTGCCGAAATTCGCCGCCGGGAGGAATTGGCGGCGCTATCTGAGCTCGCCATCCCCGGCGACCACTACATTAACCTCGGCTACGATGACGGCTTGCTGGAATTTGAGGATCGCAAGGCGGTGGTGGAGAATCTTGTTCGATGGATCCGTAAGCTGCGTCCAGACGTACTGTTCGCCTGGGATCCAGGCAAGAACTACCAACGCTGGCACAAGTCCGATCACCGTGCTGCCGCTTACTTAGCCGCCGACGCAGCACGCGCCGCCATGTGGCGCCTGCTCTTCGAGGGGCAGATCACGCAAGAAGGTCTCAAGGAGTACATGATTCCGGAATATCTCTTCTACAATGACTACGACCATCAAGATGAGAACACCGTCGTCGATATCAGCGGCTTTGTCGACCAAAAGGTGAACGCCGGGGCAAAATACGTCAGCCAGTTTGGACCAGGTTGGATGAAATACAAGCCTGAATTGACCGAAGCCGAGCTGAACGAAATGAAAGAGATAACACGCAAGCGCATTCAGATGAAAGACGGAAAGGCGTACGAGGGCTTTCGTTACTATCGCGGGCTACCGGATGCTCTGGGAAAGTAGCTTTGCCTTCTGAAAAAGTGGCCGTTCTGAATTCCTAGCGCCCTGGCGGGGAGCCATTGCGCTTTCTCTGCTCATCGAGGCTCTTCAAAAACTCTTCAAACTTAGGCTTCTGCTCCGGCGTAAGGATCGCGCGGACTTGGTCACGGCCTTTTTGACGGATCTGCTCAATCTGCGCATCCGTCTGATCGTGAATCGTCTTCACCTCGGTATGACGTTGCAACAGGATCGCGTCCACCTGCTGGCTCTGTGCGCTCGTCAAATTCAGCAATTGTGTGAGCTGCTCCACACGGTGCGCTCGCCTGGCCGGCTCAGACAGAGGCGTGTTCGCCGCCGACACCAGATGATGCGCATAAGAATAGCCCAGGGTTCCACCCAGCGCCGTACCCAGAAGGAACACTACGCCCACCCACAGGGCTGCCTTCCAAGTTGCCGACATTTCGCTCATCGATTGTTCTCCTGTACTGGGACGAGCAAGTCATCCTGATTCGCGGGCGCCGGCGACTCAAATAGCGATTCCTGTGCAGCCAATGTGCCAGCTTGCTGGTTCGGAGCCGGAAGCGGTCTTTCATATAACCAGGTGCTGGCCACCAGCAAAAGGGCCCCCGAAGCCACGGCCAGCCGCGAAGCAAACTTCGGCACCGCCAGCCACGTGCTCGCCATTTCCGATAATTCCCTCTCGCGCGCGGCGATGGCTGCCATGACACGATTCGCAAACCACGGCCTCGCAATCTCTTTGGTGGAGCCAACTCCCTTGAAGATTTCCCGGGTCGCGAGAAGATCCTCTGCAGCTTCCTGGCAGCTTTCGCAGGCGGCGATGTGCGCGCGCTGCGCTGCTGGCCAGGCCGCGTTCAACTCTTCGACACGGACAGCCTCAGGACGAGCCGCTGCGGATTCCTCCAGCAAATCCTGCAACTTCATGCAATCTTCTTCATGCTTCTTCAGCAGGTTCCACATACCCGCCTCCTTACCGCTCTTACCTTGGTCCTCAATCTCCGCGCTTCTTGGCCTGGCTCACCACCCGGCGCCGGGCCCGAAAGAGCCTCACTTTCACCGTATTGCCATTCAGGTTCAGCACTTCCGCGATCTCCTCGATCGAAAACCCTTCCACTTCTTTCAGGATCAGCATCAGCCGGTCCCGTTCATCCAATCCTTCCAGCAGCCGCTCCACGCGTTCCCGCGCTACGATCCGCTCGCTGATATCCGGCCCGGGGTTCTCTTTTTCCCCTGCCGTAATGACCAGTCTGGCCTGTTCCTCGCTGAGATCGGATTCGTACACCAGGGGCCGAACCTTTTTCTTTCTCAGCAGGTCCCAGCACTCATTCACCGTGATCTTATAGAGCCAAGTGCTGAATGCCGCTCGCTGATCAAATCGCTTCAACGAAAAATAAGCCTTAACAAAAACCTGCTGGGCGATATCTTCCACATCCTCGCGCCTTCGCAGGATTCCACTCGCAACCGCAAATACGCGGTGCTGATGGCGGCGGACTAGCTCCTCAAACGCCTCCTGGTCCTCTCCCTGCGCCCGGCGAACCAATTCGCGGTCGCCCGTCGCGCCAGCAGGCTTGGCGGCGCGCCCAGGTACGTCCCTCACCGCTGGGGGCGGGTCGAAAGGCTCCACTTTTGGGACGCGCGCCATAGGTTTTTGGTTACGGCCATTATCTCCGGTTTGTCCGAGCCTGCATCATTTGTTTCACTTCGTTGTCGATAAAATTTTGCTTGCTTTGCATTTTATCCATATGGAATAATACCTTCATGATTATTGGTGACCGCCTTCGCGCACTCCGCGAAGAAAAGAAACTCTCCCAGGGCGACATCGAAAAGCGTACCGGCCTGCTTCGTTGCTACATTTCACGCGTAGAGAATGGTCATACCGTCCCGGCCATCGAAACGTTGGAAAAGCTGGCTCGCGCTCTCGAGTGCCCACTCTATCAACTCTTTTATGACGGTGAGGAACCGCCGCAGTTGCCGAATCTTCCTAAGCGCAAGTCGTCCGATGACATTGCCTGGGGAAGCGTCGGCAAAGATGCACGCTTTCTTAACAAGCTTCGCCGCTTGCTGAGCAAAGTGGAGGATGGGGACCGTAAACTCATCCTTTACATGGCCCAGAAAATGGCAAACCGCTAGTCCTGCCTTCGGACTTCTCCGGTTGTCGCTGCTCTGCCTCATCAGGGACTCAAAGGGAAAGGCCGTGCAAACCCGCTGCGCGGTCTCTTTTTTTCCCGCTGGCAGCTTTCAGCAAGGTTTCCTTCCGGGCGTCCCTAGTCCGCTCCCGCTCCCCGTTGCCAAGCCTTCTCGCAGAGTTATTCCCACTCGATCGTGCTCGGCGGTTTGGAGCTGATATCGTAGACTACCCTTGTCACTCCGGGCACTTCGTTGACGATGCGGGTGGAGATACGTTCTAGTACTTCCCCAGGCAACCGCACCCAGTCCGCCGTCATGGCGTCATCCGATTCTACCACCCTTACGGCCACGGTCAGCCCATAGGTTCGCCCGTCGCCCATAACCCCGACGCTCCGGACTGGGAGAAGCACCGCAAATGCTTGCCACACCTTGACATACAGCCCGGCACGGCGAATTTCCTCAACCACGATGGCGTCGGCCTCCCGGAGAGTTACCAGATGTGGACGGGTGATCTCCCCGAGCAGACGAACGGCCAGCCCCGGTCCCGGAAACGGGTGTTTCACTAAAATCTCTTCCGGCAGGCCCAGCTCCTTCCCAATCCGGCGCACCTCGTCCTTGAAGAGGTCCCGCAGCGGCTCGATCAGCGCAAAAGGCATCTTTTCCGGCAATCCCCCGACGTTATGATGCGTTTTGATGGTCGCGGAAGGCCCCTTTACGGAAACCGACTCGATTACGTCCGGATACAGTGTTCCCTGCACCAGGTAGCCAATCTCCCCATGCGCTTCACCCGCCTGGAGCTTCTGTGCTTCCTCCGCGAACACGGCGATGAATTCCCTGCCGATACGCTTACGCTTTTCCTCGGGGTCCGTAACCCCTTTCAATTGAGCGAGAAAACGCTCTGAAGCGTCCACGCCGATGACGCGGAGTTTCAGTCGATCCCGCAGCATCTCCAGCGTCTCTTCAAACTCGTTCTTCCTCAGCATTCCCGTATTTACAAAGATGTTGGTCAGCCGGGTCCCCATCGCCCGGTGCACCAGCACCGCCGCAACCGTGGAATCCACGCCGCCGCTTAGCCCGCAGATGGCCCACTTGTTCCCCACCTTCTCGCGGATTGCTCGCGTCGTCTCTTCGATAAAAGCCGCGCCGCTCCACTTCGGCTCTGCATTGCACACTCGAAATAAGAAATTTCTAAGCAAGTCGGTTCCGCGCTCGGTGTGGTTCACTTCCGGGTGAAACTCAACCGCATAAATCTTCTTCTCTTTGTGCTCGACTGCGGCGATGGCATTTTCCGTTCGCGCAATGGTTCGAAAACCTTCCGGGAGCGTTCGAACCCGGTCACCGTGGCTGTTCCACACGCGCAGAGAAGCGGGCACCCCCCTGAACAAGTGGGATCCACCCTGTTCCTTCGAATCATCGACGCTCAATTGCGCCCGGCCATATTCCCGCCGATCGGCCCTTTCTACCGTGCCTCCGAGTATGTGGGTGATCCACTGCATCCCATAGCAAATGCCTAGCACGGGGATGCCTAGCGCCAGCACCTTTGGATCGCACTTGGGCGCTTCCGCGTCATAAACCGAGCTCGGCCCGCCCGAGAGAATAATTCCCGCGGGTTGCAGCTTGCGGATTTCCTCGATGGAAGACGTGCATGGCAGAACGGCTGAGAACACTTCCTGTTCGCGGATGCGACGGGCAATCAGCTGGGTATACTGCCCGCCGAAATCGAGAACCACCACGCCGCCGAGTTCCGCCTTCATCCTGCCTCCCTGCTCTCGCGCTCGCTCTGCAGCTTGTTTTGCCGCGCTGTCGATCATGCTACCTCCATTGCCTTCGCTCGCGCCGCGCTTGCCTACCGATTGCCTTTGTAGCGGGAGCGGGCGGGGCAAGCCCCGCCCCTACGCCACGACGAGATTCAATAATTTGTTCGGCACGAAAATTCGTTTCACGATACTTTTGCCGGCGAGATGCGGCGCAATTCCCGGATCGGCTTGCGCCAGTTTTACGACCTCTTCCTCCCCGGTGCCCACGGCGACTTTCACCTTGCCCCGCAGACGTCCATTCACTTGCACGGGAATTTCTACTTCGTCCTCGCGCGTCAACGCCTCATCAAATGCCGGCCATCCCGCCGTCCATAATCCGCCCGTATGTCCGAGCATTTCCCAGAGCTCTTCCGCAAGGTGCGGCGTCATCGGCGCGAGCATCAGCGTAAGCAGTTCCAGCAATTCCTTGCGAACTTCCTGCCGCACGCCCTCTTCCAGCGGCTCCCGCAGATAAATCTCGTTGGTCAACTCCATGACCAGCGCGATCGCAGAATTGAAATGCCAGCGCGTCTCGAAGTCCTGCGTCACGCGTCGGAGCGTCTGATGCACTTTGCGCAGAAGAATCTTTTCCTTTGGAGAGGCCGCCGCACCGCCGGCGTTTCCGCCTTTCGCTCCGCGAACCGCCTCCGCGTGGCGCTCCACCATCCGGTATACTCGGTTCAGAAACCGCCAGGAGCCTTCGATGCTCTCCTCACTCCACTCCAGGTCTTTTTCCGGCGGCGCAGCGAACAATGTATAGAGACGCCCCGTGTCGGCTCCGTATTTTTGCGCCATTTCTTCCGCGCCGACAACGTTGCCTCTCGATTTGGACATGGCCACGCCGCCCTTTTGGACCATACCCTGGGTAAAAAGCCGCGCGATAGGCTCGTTGTGAGTGATTAGACCCAGGTCGCGCATGACTTTGCACCAGAACCGCGAATAGAGCAGGTGCAGAATTGCGTGGGTGATCCCCCCGATATACTGGTCAATGGGAAACCAATAACCGACCTTCGCGGAATCGAATGGTGCTTTTTCATTGTGCGGATCGCAGTAGCGGTAGAAATACCAAGACGAATCCACGAAAGTGTCCATGGTGTCCGTCTCGCGCCGCGCCGGGCCTCCGCACTTGGGGCAGGTCGTATTCACAAACTCCGGCGTGGACGCCAGCGGCGATTCTCCTTCGCCAGTTAGTTTCGGATTCGGCGGAAGCAGCACCGGTAAATCCTCATCCGGCACGGCCACCATTCCGTCCCGTGAACAATAAATTACCGGAATTGGCGTGCCCCAATACCGCTGCCGCGAAATTCCCCAGTCGCGGAGACGGTAGATGGTTTCCGTCCGCCCAAACCCCTTCTTTTTCGCAAACGCCGCCATCTTCGCAATCGCTTCCTTGGGGGACAGACCATTGTAAGGTCCCGAATTCACCAGCTTCCCCTGCATGTGCTCGTCAAATGCCTTGGTCAACTTTTTGGCATCAATCGGTTCCGCGTCGAGCGGCTGCACGACTACCCGCACAGGCAATTTATATTTTCGGCAGAACTCCAGATCTCGCTGATCGTGCGCCGGAACCGCCATGATGGCGCCCGTGCCGTATTCCATCAGCACGAAATTCCCCACCCAGATGGGCACCTTCTTCTGAGTAAAAGGATTCTTTGCATAACGGCCGGTGAACAACCCTTCCTTTTTCATTGTTGCGAGATCTTCGGTCTTCACCGAAGTCTGGCGCATTTTGTCCAATTTCTTGAGTTTTGCTTTGAGTTCCGGCCGGAGCTTTCCACTCTGGTGCCCAATGAAGAGTTTGCCTACTGCGGGGTGTCCTGGCGCCAGAATGATTGCTGTCGCCCCGTAAATCGTGTCAATGCGCGTTGTGAAAATCTCAATGGGTTTCGCGCCTTTCACGCCCATCACGGCGAACTTCACCTTTGCGCCGTCCGACTTCCCTATCCAGTTCCGTTGCATCAGGATAACGCGTTCTGGCCATTTGCCTTCTAGTTCCTTCAAATCATCCAGTAGTTGATCGGCATACTCCGTCGTCTTCAGGAACCACTGTTCGATCTCGCGAGATTCAACCAGCGTGTCTTCATGCCGCCAGCAGTAACCGCCATTAATCACCTGCTCGTTTGCCAGCACCGTGCAGCACTTCGGGCACCAGTTCACGCGGCTCTTTTTGCGGTAGGCCAGCCCGCGTTCCAGCATGCGAAGGAAGAACCACTGGTTCCAACGGTAATATTCCGGCTCGCAGGTCGAAATCTCCCTCCGCCAGTCATAGCTGAACCCAAAGCGACGCAGCACGCGTTGAAATTCTGCAATATTTTTATTGGTCCACTCGCGAGGGTGAGTGTTGTTCTTGATCGCCGCGTTTTCCGCCGGCAGGCCAAACGCATCCCAGCCCATCGGGTGCAGTACGTTGAATCCGCGCATGCGTTTGACGCGCGCCACCACGTCTCCAATTGCATAGTTGCGCATGTGGCCCATATGCATTGTGCCGCTTGGGTACGGCAGCATTTCAAGCACGTAATACTTCGGCTTCGACGGGTCCACGTCCGAATCGAATACGCGGGCTTCCGCCCAGCGCTTCTGCCACTTCATTTCAATTTTCTGCGGATCGTATCCCGACCCTGTCGCTGTCGCGCTGACTGGTGTGTTCTGTTCCGCCACGCCTGCTTATCCCCTTTTCTTCCTCGCTGAGCTTTTCCTTGCTCCGCCATTGTTGGTCCGCGTTTTCTTTGCTGCGCGTTTTGGCGTCCTGTGCGTCTCCGTGGCGGCGCTTCTTTTCTTCTCTGCTTTTCGGTGTATGGAAATCCTTTTTTGTAGCGCTGCCGTCAGCATGGAGAATCCCTTCTCCGCCGCCGGCGCCTGCTCCTGCAACCCCGCCAGCTCCCACATTATCGCCACGTTCCGCCGGTCATCGCCGGGATCATCAATCGGCGTCTCGGCCACAAACGCCCGCCCCGTCAACCCTTCCGGCGCCGCCGTACCAAATCGCGGGTGCCGCAAAATCCTGGCGAACGCCGCCGCTCCAATCTTTCCTTCTCCGATATGCTCGTGGCGGTCCACGCGTCCGCCCAACGGAATCTTCGAATCATTCAAGTGAATCACCGGCACGTTCTCAAGCCCAATCGCGCCGTCGATCTGTCCGATCGTCGAAGCCAGTCCGCCCTCGCTCTTGATGTCGTATCCGGCGGCGAAAAGGTGCGCCGTATCCAGGCATGCCCCGACCGGCAAGTTGCGCAGCCCCGCCAAAATCTCTCCGACTTCCTCCAGCCGGGCGCCAACCGCCGTTCCCATTCCTGCGGTGTTCTCGATCAAAATTCGCAGCCCGCCCATGGGGGCGCGCTTCGACGCCTGCTTCACCGACTCCACGATCGTGGAAATCGCCTGCCCCGTCGTCGACTCGCCTCGCGCCCCTGGGTGCACCACCAGAAAATCGGCTCCCAACGCCATCGCGCGCACGATCTCATCGTGGAATGCCTGGATCGAGCGCGTCTGCAGCATGCGTTGCTCCGACGCCAGATTGATCAAATAATTTGCATGGATCACCAACGGCCCGAGCCGCAACTCGTCCCGGCGCATTCGAAACGCCTGCGCGTCCACGTCCGGAATCCGCGCCGAGCCGCCCTGCCACATGCGCGGGCTGGCCGAGAAGATTTGCAGTGCGTTGCAGCCCAGTTTCCGGGCCGATTCCAGCGCGTTCAGATAACTCCCAGCGATGGAGGTATGAATCCCGATCCGAAAGGTCCCATCCATCCACGGTGGCGGCTGCGGTTCAGGTTCAGGCTCCGGGCGATATTCGTCTTCTGGGTCGAACTGTGTCGGTTGGATGATGGGTTGTTCAGGCATGCCTGTGGACAATTTCTGCTCTGTCATAAACTATTTATTCTATCACACGCGCGAAATCGCTGGTCTCGCGTCCATTTGCGGCACCGCATCGCCTTGCCGTAAACTCAATCTTCACGCACGGCGCCGGGGGAGCCATCCATGTTGGTTGTAATGCAGTCGCACGCCACCGAGGAACAGATTCGCGAAGTCTGTAAGCGAATAGAAAGCCTCGGCTTGAAGGCGCACCCCATGCCGGGGTCCATCCGCACGGCCATCGGCATCACCGGCAACAAGGGCGCCATCGACCTCGGCATCCTTGAATCACTCCCCGGCGTCGTCGAGTGCATCCCGGTCAGCAAACCGTACAAACTCGTCAGCCGCGATACCAAGCTGGAAGACACTATCCTGCGAATCCCAACGCCCTCCGGCGACGTCATCGTCGGCGGCGATAAGATCGCGCTCGTGGCCGGGCCCTGCGCGGTCGAAACCGAGGAGCAATGCCTGACTATCGCTGAACGCGTCAAGAAATCCGGCGCGCGACTCTTCCGCGGCGGCGCCTACAAGCCCCGCACTTCTCCTTATAGCTTCCAGGGCCTCGGCGAAGAGGGCCTCAAGATTCTCTCGAAAGTTCGCAAGAAATACGGCTTCGGCATCGTCACCGAAGCGATTGACAACGAATCGCTCGACCTCGTCGAGGAATACGCTGACGTCATCCAGATCGGCGCACGCAACATGCAGAATTTCTCCTTGCTCAAACGCGCCGGCCGCGCAAAGAAGCCCGTTCTACTGAAGCGCGGGATGTCCGCCACGCTCGACGAGTTCCTCATGGCCGCCGAATACATCCTTTCCGAGGGCAATTACAACGTCATGCTGTGCGAGCGCGGCGTTCGAACGTTCTCCGATTTTTCGCGCAATACGCTCGACCTCGCCGTCGTTCCCGCGGTAAAAAAACGCAGCCATCTCCCCATTTTTGTCGATCCCAGCCACGGCACCGGCAAGCGCCACAAAGTTTTGCCGCTTTCCCGTGCCGCCGTCGCCGTCGGCGCCGATGGCCTGCTCATCGAAGTTCACCACGAGCCGGACAAAGCGCTCTGCGACGGCATGCAGTCCCTACTTCCCGAGGAATTCATCGCCCTCGCGGACGAAATGCGCCAAATCGCCGCGGTCCTTCACCGCACCATCAATTAATGACAACGAACAACAGTTAGGATGACCCTTCTAGTGGTGTGCGTGATAAACGATGGCGCCCATTTTTGCTAAGGGGCCTCTTGTATCCGCCAGGCGGTGGAATGGAAGGATCAGGTTACAGCTCCGCAACTGTAGTTAGCCGCGGCTTGCGGCCTTTCTCGCCAGTTCCCGCTTGCCATTCAACTCAAAAAATCTGCTCGTAAAGCGATTCTCGGGATCAACGGCATGTTTCATTTGGAAAAAGGCGTCGATCCCGCTGTACGCTTTTCTCAAGCAATCCATTTCCAGGTCCCGCGCATACGTCAGATAAAACGTTCCGCCGCAGTTCACAGCGAGGTGCGTGAGCCGGTCGATCAGTGCATCTGCCTTCGCCCGGCCATCGGCCGAGCATATTTCGTTGTAGTAAAGGATCACCGCGAATGCATCTTCTTTCGGCGCATACGAAAGAGCCGTTTCGTTGTTGGCTTTCACATACCGTATCGTCACGCCAAGGAGATTGGTCTCCTCTTCTTGCAGGATGCGCCGCATGTCTTCCATAAAAGCCATGAACCGCGGAATCGGGACAAAGAACTCCTGTATCGCGTCTGTGTCATTCTTAGAGCTATGTTCCAGCATCTTTATCGCCGATACAGGCGGCCGCATGGCGTTGTTCCTCGACACCAGCGTCCTTTTCGCTCCGTTGCCGGCGATATATTTCTCCGCCTCCCACCGCAATGTCTTCCCCCATTTGTATCGTCGCGACAATCCAAAGAGGAACCGGTCGCGCGCTACGTTTCGCTCGTGGTCCA